>OMYD01000037.1 GCA_900315195.1 uncultured Eubacteriales bacterium
TCATCTATCATCAACACCTTGATCGAAGCGGGCTTTCAAATAGATAAACTGATTGAGCCTGTGCCGACATCTGAAATGTTAAAAGAGAATCCTGATTACAAAGATTTACTGCACAAGCCTGATTTTCTGCTTATTAAAGCTTTGAAAGATATTGCCGTTTCTTCTCAAAATGATACCGACAAATAAAATATTTGATAATATGTAAAACATATTTGACAAAACGAATGTAATATGATACACTCTCCTTGTAAAGATCACTATTTGTAATTTATAAGGAGTGTTTATTATGCTAGAAAATCCTCTGGTTCCTGCCATCATAATTGTCGCTGTATTTGTGCTGATTATGATCGCACGCATAAAAAAGGTGAGAAAGGCACAGTATGATGAACGTCAGCTTTTGGCGCGAAATGCCGCGTTTCGGTATTCGTTTTTCTTCTTGCTGTTTTATTGCTTTGTCTGTGCTGTTTTGCAGCTCTGCAAGGTGATTTGGGCGGAGCTCGCGATACAAATGTTCCTCGGGATCATTTTGTCGCTTTCGTTATTTGTCGCATTATGTATCATCAAGGACGCCTATTTTTCCACCTCGAAAAAGTACAACACCAATGCAGTTATCTACTTTTTCTCGTACGGCGTCATAAATGCTGTCTATTTGATGTACAGTCTCGCCAAAGGAAAAAACTTTTGGGAAAACGGACAATTTTCCGAGCTCATTTTGTTTGCAGTTGCCGCCGTTTGCCTCTTTGCCTTGGGTATCTTTTCGGCAATTAAGAATACTCTCGAAAACCGCGGAGCTGAGAAATAAATGAAGAATCTGAAATTAAAAAGCGCGCGTGCCGCTCTTGACCTTTCTCAGCAACAGCTTGCCGAAAAAGTAGGAGTGAGTCGGCAAACAATCAACGCGATTGAAAAAGGGGATTATAACCCAACAATCAAGCTGTGCATTTCAATTTGCCGCGCACTTGGAAAAACACTGGATGATCTGTTTTGGAACGAAGAATAAATCGTTGATTTCACAGTCTTTTTCTGTTATAATGATTGCAGTACCGTTGATACTGTTTTGATACTGTTATCATTTGAAGCCAAAAATAATAGTCATAATTGCGGTAATAATGGTATCAAAAGAAACTGATACTAAACTAATATGTTTAGTAATAAAACGAATTAAGCGAGTGGGAGTGATATGTAAATCGCCGAAAGCCCGGTATTTATGCCGGTTTACAAGCCTTTTACATTGCTTTTGATAACAATTTGATAACAGTTGCTGTTAGCACAATTATTCTTTACATCAAGTGGTTGTTGAGTAAGTGAATAATCGTTCTTTGGCTTGCGACTGTAAAAAACCATATGATGAAGCCCTTAGCTGTGTGCAAATGCAGCTAAGGGCTTTTTGCCTGATTTATCAAAACTCTTACTCACTCATTATCTGTTTTAGCGGGATTCTTTTCATCGACTTGCCGTATGCAAACATAATGCCCTCATACACGACAATAAAGACCGCAAGTGTGATGAAGCATACCGGGAAGTCAAAGTTGTATTCGGGAACGCCCTTAACGCCGGCAAAAACAACGTCGACCGCGATTTTTAGAAGGGCGTATTGATACACCGAGCCTATGACAAAGCCGATATACGCCGCAGGACGGTAGCCGTCGAGGACAGAGCGCTTGCATTCCGCGCTGCTATAGCCGTACACGCGCATCATGGCGATGTTCTTTTGATTGGAGCGGATCACGGTAGTAGTCGAGATGTATAGCGTTGTAAACGCTAAAACAACGCCGATAACAAATGTCATAATGCCCATCATCTCGCTTGACAGATCCTTCATGCTGGCAGACATCTGAACCATTGCGGAAAAGCAGAAAGAGGAGAAGATGATAAAAAATACCAGCGTCTTGCGGCTTCTCAGTACGGAGCTTCTCATTTCGGCAACAAAATCCTTTTTATCTTTGCCGCTGCGGTTTTTGCCCTTTACTTTCGCAAGCCCTTTAAGCAGATTCACACATGGCTGATTCAGCTTTCTGACGCTGTAGCCTACGGCGATTAAGGCAAATAGCATAGACGGAAGAATCACCAACAGAACGAACAGTATAAAATTGAAGTTGACGGGGATATCGGGAAGATAACCCTTATCGTTTTGCTTTTCATAAAACGCGGGCATAATCAAAAACGACATAAGATAGCCTGCCAAGCAGCCCGTAAATACGCTCAGACCGAATACGGAAAAGCCTTTTGCGATTTTTAAATCCGAGTAGCCCAGCGCCTTTAGAATACCGATTTCCTTTGAGTGGCTGTCTATATAGTGCTTTATGTGGAAGAAAAGCATTGCTATCGTTGTTATCGCAAGACAGCCGCCGCTGACCGAGCAGACGACCTTTGATGTCATAAGCTGCGCGTCATATAACGACTGCGCCCGGAAGCCGTTTATTAAATCCGCGGCAGCGGTTAAATCGAGATAATAATTCAAAAACATGTTGCATACGAAAACCGCGCAGCACGCCATAATCGAGATACCGAACAGCTTTACGCTGTCCTTGATGCTGACAACCATGCTTCACCACCCGATCTCGTAGGCGGCCTTTTTGCTGGCGTTCTCCTTAACGCTGACTATTTTTCCGCTGTTCATCTTTATTATCCTGTCGGCGGTTTCGGCGATGTTTGAGTTGTGCGTTACCATAATCATCGTAAAGCCCTGCTTCTCGTGAAGCCTGATTATGTAATCGAGCACCTGCCTGCCGGTATTCTCGTCAAGCGCGCCCGTCGGCTCGTCAAGAAAAAGCACCTTGGGGTTCTTTGCCAGAGCTCTCGCAATGGCTACGCGCTGCTGCTCGCCTCCCGAAAGCTCCGAGGGGAACTTTTTGCGCTTTTCGGATAAACCTACGGCTTCAATGAATTTCAGATAATCCTTATTTTTGTCGAGGTCGGCGCCCATTCTTACGTTCTTTTCCACATTCAGGTGCGGAAGCAGATAGTACTGCTGGAAAATATAGGCGGTGTTGTCGCGGCGGAATTTTGTAAGCTCCTTTTCGTTCATCTTATTGAGCTGCCGATCATCATACGCAACCGTTCCGCCGTCAGACTTCTCCAAGCCAGAAATAACGTTGAGAAAAGTCGATTTCCCCGAGCCGGACGCTCCGAGGATCACAATAAACTCGCCGTTTTTGATGCTTATAGAAACGCCGTCAAGCGCCTTGAAGCGGCTCTCGCCGTTTCCGTAATATTTTGTTAAGTTGTTGCTCTCTATCATATTATTTTCCTCTTTTTGGCATAACAAGCCCCTCTTGACCGATTTAGGGAAGAGGGGGCGTTGTGCTGAATATTAAAGCTTGGGGTTCCTGTCGCCCTTAAATACCACGGCGAGCATACCCGAGCCGACATGCGAGCCGATAACGGGGCCAATGGGGCAGATCTGAACTTCCTTAAACATGCCCTTGATTTCCTTTCTGAGCTCCTTGGCAGCCTCGGGGTTGTTGGCGTGGGCAACAAACGCTATGTTCTTCTTTGAGTCAACAGCGTCGCGTTTAACGTATTTTACAAGCGTGGGGATAACGTTGCTCTTGCCGCGGATTTTACCTACGCTTAAAAGCTTTCCGTTTTCATCGCAGCTTAAAAGCGGCTTTATCTGCAGAGCCTTGCCGAAGGTCGCCGAAACAGCGGATATCCTTCCTCCGCGTTTAAGCATATCAAGGTCGTCAACAACAAACCAGTGAGCCAAGCTGTCACGTGTATCAACTATAAACTGCTCAAGCTCATCAAGAGTTGCGCTCTCTTTGTACTTTTTGCCTGCCATATATACAAGCAGACCCAGGCCTACTGAGTCACAGCGCGAGTCAATAACAACGATCTTTCTGTTTGGATATTTCTCCTCAAGCTCGCGGACGGCAATCATGCAGGTGTCGTATGTGCCGCTGAGCCCCGTGGAAATGCCTGTATAAAGAATATCCTTGCCTGCTTTAAGATACGGCTCAAAGAAGTTCTTAAAACATTCGTAGTTGATCTGTGTAGTTTTAGGCATTGCGCCGTTATCAAGAGCTTCGTAAAATTCCTCGAGCGACATCATGCGGCAGTCGGGATAATGCTGGTAGTATTTATCATCTATCTGGAACTCCATGGGGAGAACCTTGACGCCGATTTCATCAACCTGTTTTTGAGTTAAATCGGAAGAAGAGTCTGTCATGAATACATATTTCAAGAAAATCACTCCGTTCATTTATTTTTCAATATTATTTTATCAAATTTGTTTGCAAAAGTCAACGCATATAAAGCGATTGATAATCATACATTTAAGCGGAGGTGTTTAAATGAATTGCCGTCTTTCAGACCTGAGACACAAGGAGGTAATAAGCGCTGTCGACGGCGTCAGAATAGGCTTTGTTGACGACGTAATAGTGGATACAAAAACCGCATGTGTTGTAGCTTTTGTAATATTTAACCGATTTTTCTTATTTGGAATATTCAAAAATAGCGAAGATTATATAATTCCGTGGGAGAAAATTCAGCTGATCGGCGAAGATGCAATCATAATTTCCTGTAAAACTCCCAAGCCTCAAAAAAACCCTAAAAAACGGCTGTTTTTCTGGAAAAATTGAATTTTTTTCACTTTCTCACATTTCGGCACAATATACTATTAAGTGCCTAAAAATTTGTTAAGAATACACAAAGAATAATTTCTTAATGCAATTAAAAATCCGATTATTACAAAAAAATTACAAAGATTACAGCCAAATTCGGGATTAGCGACTTGCAATTTGACAAAAAGTATGTTTTAATACACTTGAAATTGTGTGTTTGATAAAATTTTACGACTAAAGACGTAGCCCGACATTACGCTGCGCGCTGATAAAGCTTTTCCTTTTATACGCGCGGCAGTCAGGCATAATCAAAGGGAGGACAAATTTTTGAGAGCTACAAACTACAAACACTACGATAAAGAAACAACCGCTTCACACAAAGCGCCTAAGACTTCCAGAAAAAGTCACAAGGCTATCAAGGCGACTTCCGCCGGCTTTGCCGTTGTAATTGCATTGGCTGCTTTCATCGTTCCCACAACAACACTTGCCCCGGGCGTTGAAGCGTACGCTGACAGCAGAGTTGCTTCGTATTCGGTTGGTGACATTGATAAGTTCGCCTCCGTAATTACCGACAACTGTGTAGAGGTTACTACCGTTCCCGAAACAGAGGCGGCTATCGTAGAAGAAACCAAGGCGGAAGAAACAAAAGTGGAAGAAACCACTGCTCCCGCTGAGGAAAAGACAGAATCCGATGAATCTGAGGAAGATAGCAAGGAAGAAAAATCCGAGGCTTCCAAATCTGACGATGACAACTATACTGACGACATTCAGGATGATTACTCCTACAGTGAATCATCAAGCTCAAGCTTAAAGTCAAGTTCAAGCTCAAAGTCAAGCTCAAGCTCGTCTTCGGGTTCCGCGTACTGCGGTTCAACACTTGTTGACATCGGCAACCCCGACTATAGCTACAGCCCCAGTCATGTAAGCCTTTCCTCTTATGACAGAGCAAAGCTTGAAAGACTGGTAATGGGCGAGGCAGGCACAATGGGTTATACAGGCTGCGCTCTTGTTGCACAGTCAATCCGTGACGCGATGAATCGCTCAGGTACAAATTCGATTGACCAGATTATCAGCGAGTATCAGTACTACGGTTCAACCGCTATTGAGCCTAACTCCGATGTTAAGAGCGCCGTTTCCTTTATCTTTGACCAGGACGGCTCGGCTGTTCAGCACAGAGTACTGTGCTTCTACATCGGCTACAGCGCATGGCATGAAACCCAGACCTTCATCACCAGCATCGGCGGTGTTAGATTCTTTGACCTGAACTTCTGATTGAAGTAAACAATTTTCCCCGGACCTTTTGGTTCGGGGTTTTGTTTTTGGCGGGATGTTTGCTGCCTTAACTTTTTTCAGGCGTAATTTGACATCAAATTAACCTGTTGATATAATAATTTCATAATCATTTTTGCGTGGAGGGGAGTATATGCGAAAAAGCTGTTGGCAGTTATTGTTTTGACCGCTATGCTGTTTTGTTTGGTGCTCACCGGCTGCGGCAACAACGAAAATTCTATATCAGAATTAAAAGTCTATTGTTTTCAGGCGGGCAAGGCGGACGCTTTTCTGCTTTATACCGAAAACAGCGCCGTGCTGATTGACACAGGGGAGAGCGGCTTCGGAAAAACCATTACGAAAAAATGCGGCGAGCTGGGTATTAAGTCGCTTGATTACCTTATTGTCACGCATTTTGACCAAGACCATCTGGGTGGAGCAAAAAAGGTTTTGGAGGATATTGAAGTAAAAAATGTTCTTCAAAGCAACTTTCCAAAGAACAGCAGCGAATACTCAAAATACACAGCTCAGCTTGAGGAAAAAAGCCTGACTGCGGTAACCGTCAGAGAAAGAATGAACTTTTCGCTTGACGGTGTAAAATATACTGTTGATCCGCCTGAAAGTGAAGGATATGACGATTCCCCCAGCAACAACTCGTCCCTGATTGTTGTAACGGAGCACGAGGCGTGCCGTATGCTCTTTTTAGGCGATGCCGAGGATAAACGTATGGAAGAGTATATCGCGGCGTCAGAGGCTGAATACGGGCTGATAAAGATGCCTCATCACGGAAGGTGGCACAGCGCGCTTAAAAAGCTGATCGAGAAAACGTCGCCGGAATACGCCGTAATCACCTCCTCAGACGATGAGCCCGAGGATGATAAAACTGTTGATTTGCTGGATAAAAACGGAGTAAAGGCGTTTTTGACACGCGTTAATCCCGTGGTAATTACCGATAACGGAAAAGAAATCACCGTCGGCTATGACGCTCATTAAGGATAAAACGCTATTGCTTACACAACGTAAGAACGTTGATAAAACCGTATATAATGCCGGGTTTTCTGGAAAAACATCAAAAACACCCGATATATATTGACAAAAGCATGAATACACAGATATAATAGGATTTAGTATGAAAAGTGTGCTTTTATGTCGGATTCAGGCAGAAAACGCACAGTGGAAAACAGGAGAAAAATAATGAATAATAACAGTATTATTTCTCGGGTGTCTGCTCTTGCGGCAGCCTCGCTTATGCTTTTTTCTTTTGCCTCCTGCGGAGAGATAATCGGTACCGGAAAAGTTTCGGCTCCGGGGATTGCAGTGTCATCAGGCGATGATTCATCAAAATCCGACCCGGCGTCGGGTGAAACTACAGCGTCAGAAACCGAAGCGCCTCCCGAAACCGATCCTCCGGAAAACGGATTCGCAACCGACGCAGACGGAAACAAGCGCTATTACCTTGACGGCGAGCTGCAAAAGGACGGCATTGTAGGAAATGAGCAGGATGGCTTTTACTATGCAGACACTGACGGATTAATCAATACAAAATACTGCAATGGCCTTAATATCGACGGAAATGATTGGTGCGTAATCGAGGGCAAAGCGACCCGGGTGTTCAGCGAAGAGGACAAAACGCTTTTCGCTGCTTGCAAAGCCATAGGTAAGTGCACAAACAGCAACATGAGCAGGGAGGAAAAACTCAGAGCCTCGTTTAATTATATTAAAACCGCTTATCTTGAGGGCGTTCCGCATAATCCGCCTTATCGTGAAATGGACTGGCCGGTTGTGTGCGCCAATGATTTGTTTATAAACGGAAAGGGCGACTGCTACAGCTATGGCGCCGCTTACGCGTATTATGCCAAGGCTATAGGCTATGAAGAGGTTTACGCCTGCAACAGCGGCGGTCACGGCTGGACAGAGGTTGAAGGTAAATTCTATGACCCTGAGTGGGACATGCACCACCAGGAATACAATCACTTCGGCGTTGGTCCCGATGATGAATGCGATGTAAACTACACACGCGGACTTGCTCCCGGCGAGGCGTGGATGCGCATTAAGGTTTAGTTTAAAAAGATATAGTATATTAAAAAAGCGAGCTGACTTCAATAAGCCGGCTCGCTTGAATTATTTTTTGGGAAGATATTGCTGCAGGGTTTCAATCAGTTCGTTGTCCTCTGACAATTCACGGGTTTCACCTTTTTTTATCAGACTGTCGCTGTAATTGAAATATGCGCTGTAGTAATCGGCGCATTCATCCCACTCTGCTTTTTGGCTGCCGCTAAGTTCACGCGGCTTTACGCCGTATTGCTTGCTGAAATAGTCCGTAAGATATTCGGTGAATAGCTTTTGGCCGTAAACGTTCAGGTGGTCAAGATTGTAAAAATGCTTGTCATCCTGTATACCTGTCTGAGCTATGTCGCGCTCAAGGTTAAGATAATCATATCCGTATTCGTTTACTATATCACCGATCGTGTTGCTGCGCTCAAAGCGCTCGTATGTGCGCATTACAACTATATGGGGAAAGCGTACAAACACAACATTGTTTAAATTTTCATCCTTACAGTATTGCAAAAGCTCGCGGAGATTCTTTTCCTCAATCTCGGTTAACGGCTTTTTTTTGTCAGCAAGCTTGGAAAGCGTGCTGTTCATGGAGCGCTGAGGACTTCTGAAAACCTTAGTTTCATTGAGAATACCTTTAAGATAATTGTAGCCGCGCATTTTGTCGCCCGCAATTGTCGATTGGTACTTCATATTTGAGGGGATATCCTTCCAAACGCCGTGGTACTTTAAAATAGGGAATAGGTATTCCTGATGGTTTTCGCTGACGTTGTCGGAGATCCATTCCAGCTTGGTGCAATCCAGCGGTACGTTGTCGGCGTAGTTGCGCAGGTTTTCTTCCTTTACAACATCGGCTTCGTTTCCGTAAAGAGCGCCGTTGAGCTCCACAACAATAAGCTGAGGGTTTTGGCGGCTGAGAATATTTTTAAGCTGGGCTTTGTAATTGAGGATTGAGTTTGCCTGGGTCGCGAAAAGATAGCTTGTAATTCCGCTGTGCTGATACGCGCAGCCGGGGGCAAAGTCCGAGTAAACCTCGCTTGCGCCTAGAAACACAATGTCAAGCGACTGTTTATCCTCATCATAAAAGCCCTTGATACGCTGCCGGTTGTGGTCGGCGTGGCAAAGCACATATTCCTGCAGGAATCCCAGCGACAACACAACAGCCAGCATCAGGCAAAAAACCTTGATAAAGCGAAAGATGTTCTTTTTCATAAGACGAAATCCTTATACCGTTCTTCAGCCAAACACTTTAACATCCGTATTAAAGCGTTTTATCAAAAATCGGTATTAATATCGGAAAACGGCAGGGACATAAAGCCCCCGCCTTTTGTAAGTCAGTGTTATTAAACGTTATAATAGTAGTCGATTTCCTTTACAGCGTCATTCTCAATGTAGAACTGCAAAGACATTTTATTGCCCGCGTCATAAGCGTAATAAACGCCTACTTCCTTGTAGCCCATTCCGTAAGCGTTGATAACATCGGTAGCGCTGCTTCCTACCTCAATTCCCTTTGATGTGGGAATACCCGCGTTTTTTACAAGAATTTCCATTACGTAGTCCTTGCCGTCGCGGGGATATGAGTTAACGAGAAATCCGTCATATGTATAGGTTTTGTCCTCGCCCTCGCCGTGGCAGCTCATCTGTGATGTGATTTCAATGGGGTCGCCCAGCGCGGAAAGCATGGTGTCAATCGGGGTGTTGAGTTCAACAGTAGCTCCGTTGTAAGTGAACTTTACTTCATTGGCGGTAACGGAAGCGGCAGAGGATGAAGATTCATCGACCTTTGACGCTGCGGACGCTGAAGATGAAGTGTCCTTCTTAGAGGATGATGATTCATTTGAACCGCAGCCCGCAAGAGAAACTGCCGAAGTAAGAGCCAGAGCGGCGGCGGTAAGTGAAACAAGAATTCTTTTCATGTGTACCTCCTGAAATGATAATAAGGGTATTTCCCATTCATAATATTACCGCAAAATTCGACAAATAGCAAGAGTTTTAGAGTTATTTCCGTAATTTCGGCAGATTTTGAAATTAAACAAGTCAAGTTGATGATTATTGTAGATAAATAGACAATTCTTCTTTTTGGCTGACGTTTAAAATATGTTGAAATGTTTTGTAAAACAGTGTATAATCAAATAAAAAAGCCCGACTTATTCTTTGTGCAGAACAACTCGGGCGTGAAGTAAAGACTGATTTGGAGGTTTTATGAAAAGTAAATTATTTATAGCGGCTCTTTGCCTTGCGTTTTGCGCATCGGTTCTGACCGCGTGCGGATGCGGTAATAAAAGCGGCTCTTCAGCGTCTGTTTCAGAAGATTCAGGTAAAAGCACGGGTGAGAATTCGGCAAAAGCTGAGTCCGGTTCCGAGTCTTTAAAACAGCAGATCGCATCCGGTCAGGAAAACTCTGCTCAGGGCAGCGATTCATCCGAGCAGTCATCCAAGCCGGATCAGGGCTATCAATCGCATCAGACCTCGGGCGGCGATAAGCAGAGCGGCTCTCAGTCGTCAAAAGAGGAAAAGTCTCAGGGCTCAGGCTCAAAGGGGGCTTCTTCGGATTCATCAAAGCCGGGCGTTCAGTCGTCTGATGAGTTTTCGGTTGACTATGACGAAAATGAACTCCCGTTTGTTCCGAATTAACAGACAGGATCCGCCTGTTCTGCCGCTGTTTTTTGACAGCGGCATTTTTGTTGAATTAAAATTATAAAAAAGTACTTTTATATGTTTGGATTTTGTGTTATACTAATTTGGTACGAATCGAAGAATATAAAAACGGAGATGATTAAATGAGTCAAATCAAGCGAACCGAGCTTGCAGAAGGCGTGTTTTTTACCGCCGTAAAGGACAGCAGGTTCAAAACCATGAAGATTTCCGCGAATATAATCGCCCCTCTCAGCGGTGAAACCGCGTCGGCTAACGCACTGCTGTGCGGTGTGCTGTCCAGATCCACAGCGGCTTACCCTGATTTTACAGCCCTAAGCAAAAAGCTCAGCTCCCTTTACGGAGCGGATTTAAACGTATCTATCCGCAAATCGGGCGACAATCAGGTGCTTTCAATCTCGGCGTCTGGGCTTGACGACCGCTATACCCTTGAGGATGAGAGCGTCGCAAAGGAGCTTTCGCTGCTTTTGTGCGGTGTTTTGTTTGACCCGAATTTAAGCGGAGGAGCTTTTGTTTCGGATGACGTGGAGCAGGAGCGCCGCCAGCTTCTGGATGTTATAGATTCTGAGTTTAACGATAAGCGACTGTACGCTAACGGACAGATGATTCGCTATATGTGTGAGAATGAGGTCTTTGGAATAAAGCGCTACGGCACGGCTGAAAAAATCAAGGAAGCAACACCGCGGTCGCTTTATGAAACATGGAAAAACCTTCTTGATACCGCGGTATTTGAGATTATTTACATCGGCGACAGCTCACCCGAAAAGGCGGCCGAGGTGTTTAAGGACGCGTTTAAGTCAACAAAGCGCACGCCGGTGAGGGTCAGGACCGAAATAATCCGTGAATCGGGCGAGCCGAAGCGGATTGTTGAGGAGATGAACGTTTCCCAGTCAAAGCTTGTAATGGGCTTCCGCGCGGGAATCGCGCATCCCGACAAGGAAGTTCCGGCGGCAATACTGATGTGCGCGATCCTCGGAGGAACCGCGCACTCAAAACTGTTCTGCAATGTCCGCGAAAAGCAGAGTCTGTGTTACTACTGCGCGTCGTACTACGATAAGATCAAAGGACTTATTATTGTCGACAGCGGCGTAGAGGGCGAAAACGTTGAAAAGCTTGAGAAGGGTATCCTCAAGGAAATAGACGACATGAAAAACGGCTTGATTTCCGACTTTGAGGTCGAGGCCACAAAAATGGCTATAATCAACATTTACCGCTCCTCAAACGATACCGTAAGCGGCATTGAAAGCTGGTACAGCAATCAGATTTTAGGCGACGGATTTAAGTCGATCGAGGAGATGTCACAGATTATCAACGCGGTTACCAAGGAAGAAGTTGTCGCGGCGGCAAATAAAATGACGCTTGACACCGTGTTTGTATTAAAAAATAAGTGAGGGGGATAAGATGAATACTGAAATTAAAGAGGTAAAATCATCCCGCGCGGGCGACAGCTATTTTAAAATCAAGCACAGCTCGGGACTTAACATCTTCGTTTATCCCAAGCAGGGCTACCGTTCATCCTACGCGATCATCGGAACCAAGTACGGCAGCGTAAACACCTGCTTTTCCAGCGACGGAGGGGAGAAAATCACCGTTCCCGACGGAATTGCTCATTACCTTGAGCACAAGCTGTTTGAGAGCGAGGAGGGCGACGCGTTCGCGCGCTATGCCGAAACCGGCGCATCCGCCAACGCTTATACAAGCTTTGAAAAAACCTGTTATCTTTTCTCTTGCTCGGATAAGTTTGAAGAGAGCTTTGAAATTCTGCTCGACTTTGTTCAGGACCCCTACTTTACCCCCGAAACCGTAGCCAAGGAGCAGGGGATAATAGGTCAGGAAATTAAAATGTACGACGATACCCCCGACTGGCGGGTTATGTTTAATATGCTCGGCGGAATGTACCGTAACCATCCGGTAAAAAAGGACATCGCGGGCACTGTTGAAACAATAGCGGAAATTACCGCCGAAAAGCTCTACGACTGCTACAACACATTCTATAACCTCAACAATATGGTGCTGTGCGTTTCCGGCAACGTAACCGTTGAACAGGTTCTTAAAACCTGTGACCGCATGCTCAAGCCATGCGAGGAGCATACAATCGATAATTACTTTGATGAGGAGCCTTATGAAATCGTAACTCCATATGTTGAGCAGAGCTTTCCCGTATCAATGCCGCTTTTTAACCTGGGCTTTAAGGAAAAGGCGGAGCGGCTTGACGAAAAGCAGCTCGCTTATACTGATATTCTGATGTCAGCTCTTGCTTCGCCCACAAGCGCGCTTTACCGCGATTTGCTGGACAACAACCTTATAAACAACACTTTCGCCTATGAGCTGTTTGAGGGCCCGGGCTATTGCTCGGTTATTTTCGGCGGAGAAAGCCGCGCGCCTAAGCAGGCCGCGGAGATGATTAAGCGTTATATTTCCAAAATAAAAGCCGAGGGAATTGCGGATGAGGATTTCATTATCGCCAAAAAGGCTGTTTACGGCGACGCTGTTTCATCACTGAATTCCGTTAGCAACATCTCGAATACTCTTGCGGACTATTATTTTAACGGCAACGAGTACTTCACCTATATTGAAGAAGTTGCCGCCGCGCGGAAAGAGAATATAGAGCGCCGTCTGAGCAAAATGCTCGACGTAAACAACTGCACCCTGTCGGTTGTTAAAAACGAAGATGAAGGAGGAGCGATATGAGCACATTTCACGTAAGCTTTCCGGGGCTCGGCTGGAATTTTACAATCAGCAATGTCGCCTTTAAAATCGGTAACTATTCGGTTTACTGGTACGGAATAATCATTACCACCGGTCTGCTGCTCGCGCTGCTTTACGCGTGGCTCAGCGCTCCCCGATATAACGTAAACGCCTCAAAGCTGTTTAACTGCGTTTTTGTCGGTCTTATCACGGGCATCATCGGCGCGCGTCTTTACTATGTCGCCTTTGCTTGGCACGAGTTTTCGGACAACCCGATTTCGATACTGTATATTCACGAGGGTGGGCTTGCCATCTACGGCGGAATAATCGGCGCGCTCCTCGGCGGCTTTGTAATGGCAAAAATCCAAAAGCTTAAATTCATGCCCATTCTCGATATTACCATGGTGGGCTTCCTTATCGGTCAGGGTATAGGCCGCTGGGGCAACTTTATGAACCAGGAGGCATTCGGCACTCCCACCGACCTGCCCTGGAGAATGGCGAGCGAGGGAACGGGCTTTGTAGCCGTTCATCCGTGCTTCCTTTACGAAAGCCTTTGGTGCCTGCTGGGCGTCGCCGTGCTTCATTTCTACGGAAAATACCGCCAGCGCTATGCGGGACAGATTTTCTACATGTACCTTGTGTGGTACGGCTTTGAGCGCATGTTTGTAGAAGGCCTGCGCACAGACAGCCTGTACCTGCCGTTTAGTCTGTTCGGACTGGACATCAGGGTATCCCAGGTGCTTTCAGCCGTTATTATGGCGGTCGGCATTGTTATGTTAATTATCAATCTTAAAAAGGAGGATCCGTTCTATGCAAATTATCGACGGAAAAAAGGTGTCAGCCGAGGTAAAGGCAAACGTAAAAAAGCTCACTGACGAATTAAAGGAAACACATAACATTACCCCTGGGCTTGCGGTTGTCATCGTCGGCGACGACCCCGCATCAAGGGTTTATGTAAATAATAAAAAGAAGGCGTGCGAGGCTGTTGGATTTATGTCCGAGGAGTACGCGCTTCCTGCCGAAACAACCCAGGAGGAGCTGCTTTCGCTCGTTGAAACCCTCAACAATAAGGAGAGCATAAACGGAATCCTGGTTCAGCTTCCTCTGCCCAAGCATCTTGACGACAAGGCGGTAATCGAGGCAATCAGCCCCCTAAAGGACGTAGACGCGTTCCATGCCGTAAATGTCGGCAAAATCATGCTCGGCGAGTACGACTTCTTACCCTGCACACCTGC
This sequence comes from uncultured Eubacteriales bacterium, assembly GCA_900315195.1. GTDB lineage: Bacteria > Bacillota > Clostridia > Oscillospirales > Acutalibacteraceae > Ruminococcoides. Next base: position 14,468 of record OMYD01000037.1, read on the forward strand.
AGGCGTTATGGAAATGCTCCACTCTTATGATATCCCCGTTGAGGGCAAGGAGTGCGTGGTTATCGGCAGAAGCAATATCGTAGGCAAGCCCATGGGTATGCTGCTGCTCCACGAAAACGGCACCGTTACCATCTGCCACAGCCGCACAAAGAACCTCGCGGAAGTATGTAAAAGAGCGGATATTCTTATAGCCGCGGTTGGAATCCCCAAGTTCGTAAAGGCTAATATGGTAAAGGACGGCGCGGTTGTAATCGACGTAGGCATGGACAGGGACGAAAACGGCAAGCTCTGCGGTGACGTGGACTTTGAAAACGTAAAGGACAAGTGCTCGTACATAACGCCTGTCCCCGGCGGCGTAGGCCCAATGACTATTGCAACATTAATGAAGAATACCCTAAAGGCGTGCAAGCTGCAGAATAATATTGACTAAATGATTGCTTTGCAATCAATTTATTTGCCGCAGGCAAAATTCATGGCGCAGCCAATTCATGAACCGTCAGGTTCAATTCATCTCTGCATTTAAGCTATATAAAGCTTAAACGTTTCAGTCAAGAATGAATTGTTGCTTACGCAACATGAATTTACTTCGTAATGAATTGCTGCAGGCAACATGAATTGCGGCTTTGCCGCATTATTAGAAAAACACTTGACATACTTGACAGGGTGTGGTATAGTATATAAGCCGCATATTGCGGGTTGGGTATAATTGCGCCCAAAAGCAGGCATTATCGCCTCACCCGTGAATAGCGAGATCATGTAAAAGGAATGAAATTATGTACGCAGTAATTCAGACAGGCGGCAAGCAGTACAAGGTAACAAACGACGAAGTTATCTTTATTGAGAAGCTTGACGCAGAGGCAAACGACACCGTAACCTTCGACGTTGTTGCTCTCGGCACAGACGACGGCATCAAGGTTGGCACTCCCTTTGTTGAGGGCGCTAAGGTAACGGCTGAGGTTGTAAAGAACGGTAAGGGCAAGAAAATCAGAGTTGCCACTTACAAGCCCAAAAAAGGCGAAAAGAGAGTTATGGGTCACAGACAGCCTTACACTCAGGTTAAGATTACATCCATCGAGGCGTAATGATTCAGGCAATTTTTACGGTACAAGACAAGCTTGTAACGGGCTTTGAAATAAGCGGTCATTCCGATTTTTCAGAGCAGGGCAGCGACATTGTGTGCGCTGCGGTAAGTTCGGCGGCGTATATGACGGCGAACACAATCACCGATGTACAGGAGCTTGACTGCATTGTGACCGTAAACGACGGCTTTATGAAACTGAAGCTGTCAAAAGCCGAAGCTAGGTCGGCTCAGGTAATTTTAAACGGGCTGCTGCTTCATTTAAATGCTCTTTCACAGGAGTATTCAGACTTTATTGATTTAAAAATATCGGAGGTGTAAGGTAATGCTTAAAATCAACATTCAGTTATTCGCTCATAAAAAAGGTATGGGTTCCACCAAGAACGGCCGTGACAGTGAGTCAAAGCGTCTCGGCGTAAAGCGCGCTGACGGACAGAAGGTTCTCGCGGGCAACATCCTCGTTAAGCAGAGAGGAACACACATTCATCCCGGCGCTAACGTAGGTAAGGGCTCTGATGATACTCTGTTCGCAAAAATCGACGGCGTTCTCAGATTCGAGCGCGTTGGCAAGGACAGAAAGCGCGCAAGCGTTTATCCTGTTGAGCAATAATCACTAAATTGAGGGTGGGTAATTTTACTCACCCTTTATTTGTATATCATGATTGCACGGCAATCAATTCATTTGACGAAGGCAAAACTCATGGCGCAGCCAATTCATGAACCGTCAGGTTCAATTCATTTCCGCATAAAAGCTGTATATAATACAAACGTTTCAGTCAGGAATGAATTGTTGCTTACGCAACATGAATTTGCTTCGTAATGAATTGCCGCAAGCGGCATGAATTGCGGATTTGCCGCATTATTGAGGAGAAAGACATGTTTGTAGATAAAGCAAATATTCACATAAAAGCCGGCGACGGCGGCGACGGCGCGGTTGCGTTTCACCGTGAAAAATACGTTGCGGCGGGCGGTCCCGACGGCGGCGACGGCGGCAAGGGCGGCGACATCATCTTTATTGCCGACTCTAACCTATCCACTCTTGCGGACTTCCGCTACAAAAGAAAATACTCGGCTCCCAGGGGCGAGAACGGCAGGGGCGGCAGGTGCAACGGCAAAAACGCCGAAAGCCTTGTTATCCGTGTTCCGTTCGGCACCGTTATAAAGGAGGAGAGCTCAGGCAGGATTTTAGCCGATATCTCCGACAAGGAACCTCATGTAGTTGCAAAAGGCGGCAAGGGCGGCTGGGGAAACCCTCATTTCGCAACGCCTGTACGTCAGGTCCCGAGGTTCGCAAAGCCGGGGCTTCCGGGAGAGGAATTTGATATTGTGCTGGAGCTAAAGCTGCTTGCTGACGTAGGCTTGGTGGGCTTTCCCAATGTTGGCAAAAGCACCCTTGTAAGTGTTGTTTCGCAGGCAAAGCCCGAAATCGCCAACTATCACTTCACTACAATTACTCCCGTGCTGGGCGTTGTTTCGATGGGCGAGGGCTCAAGCTTTGTAATGGCCGACATTCCCGGACTTATTGAGGGCGCTTGGAAGGGAACAGGGCTCGGCCACCAGTTCCTAAGGCATGTTGAGCGCTGCCGTATGCTCGTTCATATTGTCGATGTTTCTGGCAGCGAGGGGCGCGACCCTAAGGAGGACTTTCTGACCATCAACTCCGAGCTTGAAAAGTTCAATCCCGAGCTTGCCGAGCGTCCGATGGTTGTCGCGGGCAACAAGTGCGACATGGCTACCGATGAGCAGATTGAGGACTTCAAGAAGTTCGTGAATGACAAGGGCTATGAGTTCTTCCCGATTATGGCGGCAATCCGCTATGACGTTGACCCGCTTCTGAAAAAGATTCAGGAAATGCTCTCAAAGCTTCCGCCTATCGCAAAATTCGAGCCTGAGCCCGCTCCCGTTGTGACGGTAGAGGACTTTGACGACCACACCGTCACCGTCAAAAACGTAAACGGCGTTTATGTTGTAGAGGCGGATTGGCTGCTGCAGGTTATGCGCGGAATCAATTTTGACGACTACGAAAGCCTCAACTATTTTCAGAAGGTGCTTGTAAACGGCGGAGTTATCGAGGCTCTGCGCCAAAAGGGTGCGCAGGACGGCGACACCGTTTCGATTTACGATATTGAATTTGACTTTATGGAGTAGAGCGGAATATGCATAACAAAACCGATGAATTCTCTCCGCTTACGCTCGCTTTTGTGGGCGACGGAGTTTATGACCTGCTTGTGCGCGAGTATCTTGTAAGGCTTGCCAACCGTCCCGTGGGCGAGCTGAATAAGGTAAAGGTGGCAATGGTGAACTGCAAAAGTCAGGCGCGGTTCGCTTCAAAGCTAATGCCATGCCTTACCGAAAAGGAGACGGCGGTTTATA
>OMYD01000063.1 GCA_900315195.1 uncultured Eubacteriales bacterium
TTTTCAATAATATTTCCGCAATTAGGACATTTTTTCATTTTACTGGATATTTATTGTTACAACATTCTTTGTTTCGTCCACATTATTCATCTCTACTTGATATGTCTGTGGAGATTTCCCTTGTTGGAAAACCACTACAGAGCAAGTACCTGATTCGGCAATTCCCGTAGTCTGGGATTCTTTATAATAAACTAACTTTACGTCGTAATTACCTTTGGGCGGATTCTCCCAAAAAATATTTTCTGCAGAGCCGTTGCCTCCATTCCTATTATCCACATCAAGAAAGCCTCCAGTGGAAGTGTCCTTGGATTCTTTGTAATAGATTAAACGCGTTCAATTACCGCGCATGTTACGTTATCGTTGCCGCCGTGGTTCAGCGCCGCCTGAACAAGCTTAAACGCGGGCTGATCAGGGTAGATTAGCATAATATTCTGAATCTCCTGCAAGCTGAGCTCGTCATACAAGCCGTCGCTGCAAAGCAGCAGCTTGTCGGTATCCTGCATAACAATGCGCTCAAAAAGCTGCGGAGAAAGCCCCTGGCGGTAATAATCGACGCCTAAAAACGAGGTGAGCTTATGGCTGTCAAGGCTTTTTTCAGCCTCCTCAAGCGTATAAATATTAGCCTCGTATTTTTTCATGGCGAGCGTCTGATCCTTTGAAATCTGAGTCAGAACGCCGTTGCGAAGCAGATAGATTCTGCTGTCTCCAAGTGAGAACGGATAAACAACGCCGTTTATAAATACAAGCGCTACAACCGTGCTGCCGCCAGTCTGGCATTTGTTCTCCTCAAGGAAGGTGCGGATATCATTATTCGCGGTCTGAACAAATTTTCCGACAAACTCCTCAAGTCTTGTTTCCGGTTCAGGGTTATGAATAATATCGCTGTAAAGCTGCTTTGCGGTTTTAGCGGAAATAAACGACGCGTACTCACCCTTTGACTCTCCGCCCATGCCGTCAAAAACAGCGGCAAACATCGGCGCGTTATGCTCCGACACAAACTTGACATTTTTGTATTCAAGCTTTTTTGAGATATTGTTAATTGTAAAATTGTCCTCGTTGTTATCGCGAACCAAGCCCTTGTGAGTTACAAGAAATACTCTGTAACGCTCCCCGGCTTTTGATTTGCTTTTTCCGTTTGTATCCATTATTCACCAACCAATTAAGAATCTCTGTTTTTAATCTTTAATGCCAAACCGCAGACAAAAATATTAAATATTGTAATTGCGATAATCGCGAACCAAGCCAAGAAGAGCATTAAAACCTCAGGCTTATACAAATCACTGTTCAGAACATTGTCGTAACGATAACCGAATTGTTCAAGTACAGGTTCAACGTTTGCCTTTGTGTTGTACAAATCAGCCTCACATCCGAACGACACCATACCCCATCTGCTGAGGGTGAAGAAAGAAATCACTTTTGCGGCGCCCTTTAGCTGGAACAGACATCCGCTCATTACAAGCTGAATAATAAGAACAAACGGCATAATTGTCATGGCTGTGGTAGGATTTCCCGAAATAGACGAAATCATAAGTCCGAGAATCGCGGCCGCAAATGTCAGCAGGTAGATGGTAACGAAGTTTTCCGCATATGCGCTGATTAAAAGGTGCGGCGATTGACTGAAATCCATGAAAATACAGCAAACAATGAAAATTACAAATGTCTGAGCCAAACAAAGCAGTGCCTGCCACAAAACATGAGCAAAAACATAAGCGGAAATTCTTAATCCCTGACGGTATTCCGCACGGATTATTTCATGCTCCTTACAGATACTTTGAATTGAATTGAAAATGCCGATCCAGATGCACGCGGAAGCCAAAGTGAAAAATCCCGAGTTGGTTCCCTCAAAGTTGTTATTGCCAAACATGTCCGGGCCGACAATAATGGCTACCAGCAGTGAAATGATAAGCGCGAAAATGAGGTATTTCCACGATTTTTCACGCATATTGATACGGAACAGCTTTTTAAAGTATACATGTGTTTGCATTCCCAATGATGATTCATTCAATATAAAGACCTCCTTTGATTGGCCAAAAATTTATTAATATATTCATCAGCCTTGCCCTTGCCGCCCTCATACGGAGGGTTGATTTCAATCATTATATCCTGAAGCTTTCTGACGCCGAAGTGCGCCAGCGCGTCGTCAACCGTTCCGAAGAACGCCAGGTGACCCGCGTTGTCGGCGGCGCTTTTGGCAAGAACCACAACCTTTGTAAACAGCGAAAGACCCGTATTGATATCAATCGCGTCGTCAGGCTCATGCGAAATGACCATAACTATCTTATCGTTTGAGGCTATTTCCTTGAGTATTTCCATCTGCTGGGTACGCGAAGCCGCGTCAAGACCCGAGTCGGGCTCGTCGCAGATAAATACCTTCTGGAAGCCGATAAGCTGGTAAGCAACCGATACTTTCTTTTTCTGGCCGCCGCTGAGCTGGCTGATAAGGTGGTTCTGGAGGTTTTTGATACCGACCTTTTCCATTATATCATCAATGCGCTTTTGCTTTTCTTTTCTGGAGTAGTTTCTTTTATCAAGCTTAATGTCAGCCTGATCCATCAGGGTGTTCTTAACGGTATCGTTGACGCGGAGTGTCAAAAACTGCGGAACCAAGCCAATCTGAGATTTCATGCTCTTGAAGTTATCATAAAGGTTCTGACCGTTAAGAATAATTCTTCCGTCGGCCTTGCTGGCGCCGAGAATAGCGTTTACAAGCGTTGTTTTACCCGCGCCCGAACCGCCGAGAATAAGAACAAAGTCGCCGCTGTCGACCTGGAAGCGAATATCCCTAAGAAGCACCTTGCCGCCTCCGACAGTTTTCTTTACAATGTCAACGTTAAGGTTGCCCGTGCTCTCTTTAGGATTATTAAAAATCAGCAGATTTCCGAAAACAATGATTGTGGTATTAGCGATTTTAATAACGTCATGGTCGCATACTCTGCCGCTGCCCTGAACGCCGACGCCGTTGACGCTTACGCCGTTATCGCTGTTGTTGTCAAAAATCGACCAGCCGTTAGGGGTGCGCCTGAGCACCGCGTGCTCGCGTGATACCGAAAGGTCGGTAAGTCGTACAACATTGTTCTCGCCTCTGCCTATGGTGATATTAACAAGGTTTCCGCAGTTAAAAATGCGCCATGACTCATCGTATCGCAGGCTGGTACAGAAAATCATGATTACCGCCTCTGGATGCGGCTGATCAAGGGTTTTGCGGTCAACGCGGATAATATCGCCGTCCGTAAGCCTGTAAGCCCGCGAGCCGCGCTCGTTAAAGCGCTGCAGCTTTACTCCGTTTATATAAGTACCGTTTAAGCTGTTGTTGTCAATATAGTAATAAACGCCCTCGCTGTCATCATAGACAAACTCACCGTGACGTCTTCCCACAATGGCGGACCGCACCAGAATATCGCACTGAGGCCCATTATATATTCGGCCAAAGCTCATATCCCCTTTAAGCGGCACGACTCTCGGCTGACAGTTGCAGTCAACCACCAGCAGAGTCGCCGGAAGAGCCGGCGCCGGGCGATAAAACACTGTTTTTTGCATTTCCATTTAAACTACCCCTATTTTATATCATAATTATATATTATTATTTTACACTGTGAAAATAGCCATGTCAAGCTTTTTATGAAAATGAATTTGTGTTTGATTTAACCAAACACGGTTAAAATTTTGACTGCTGCAAATGATAATAAAAGCCTTTTAAAACAAAAAAGACCGGCTCAAAAAGAACCGGTCAGAATTATTGTTATTCGCCTTTGCTTACAATCGTAATGACGATTGAGTACTCTCCGCCGCCAAGCGATTCGGTGGTGCAGTTAAAGGTGTAATCCTCCCATGAACCGCTTGTAACCAGAGCCGCGTCATTTTCAGCCTGAGCTGCAAATGATTTCTTAGCGGCGTTAAACGACATATCGCTTTTATCCGCGTCTGTGCGCAGTGATATTCCGCCTCCGCGGAGGCTTGTGTCGCGCGTCATACCCTTGCTCTCAAGATGAGCCGCCACGGCTTCCGCCCAGCGGGTAACGTTGCCTGCCGTGCAGAGCTCGCTGTGCGGCAGTACGGTATCGTCGGTAATCTCCTGTGCGCTGCGCTTTACGGTGATATTGCAGGTAGCCTTGTGTCCGTTCTTTGATGTAACCGTAAGCGTGCAGGTACCGGCGTTTACGCCCGAAACAGTAACTGTTTTACCTGAAATTGAAGCCTTTGCGTTACCGTTGCTTGTTTCAGCCGTGCATATCTTATTTACGGCGTCAGAGGGGTTAAAGCTGATTTCAACAGTCTTTTTCTCACCCACTTCCACGGTAATCGAGGTATGGCTCAGTGAGATTGATTTTACGGAATGCGCGTCAATTTCAGCGATTACCTCTCCCTGAATAGCGCCGAGATACGGGTTGATATTCGCGCCCGTGATATTGTCAGCGGGAACGTCAGTGGTAATGGTGGCAGGCTGCGTTGTTGAGGACTCGGTGGCGTCAGTGCTTTTGGTTTCACCCGGAGCCTTTGTAGTCTGCTTCTTAGTTTCTTTTGTTGTTTCCGTCTGAGCGGTAGAGTCAATCGGCGCGGTAATGTCCGCCGCGGTTGAGCCGTCATACAGTTTACCCTCTCCCTCAGGGTAAACGCGGTTGACAGCGTCGCCGGGATCGCTGCTGTTTGAGCCGCAGGCTGTCAAAAGCGCCGCGCCCGTAATAACCGCAAGCAGTACCGGCAGAATTGTCATTTTAATGTTTTTCGTTTTAATCAGCCTCTTTTCACAATTGAGCCGAGCTTGTTTCTGGGAATTGAGAACGCCACGTTGTTGGCGTGGTCGCCTACTCTTTCGAGAATCGTAAGCATATCAAGGAAGATTGTGCCGTTTTCCGCGCTGCATATGCCGCTGTTCATGCGGTTTATGTGATTGAACTTGTAGATTTTAACGTGGCTGTCAAGCGAGCTTTCGGTCTCGATAACAGACTTTGCGATGTCAAAATCAACGTTCTGAGCGTTAAACAGCGTCAATCCGTCATCAAGCAGCTTTGCGACCATCTCGTTGAGATGACGGAGCTCGCCCATGGCGTCGTCGGAAAACTTAACCTTGTTAGTCATCATTTCCTTAGCGTGCTCGGTAATGTTCTCGGCGTGGTCGCCGATGCGTTCCATGTCCTGAATCGCCGAATACATAACGCCCATTGTTTTGCGGTCGTCGTCAACGATGTCAAGACCGTTAATCTTTACAATATACCTTGTGATTTCGTGTGTGAGAAAGTCAATGACCTTTTCGTTCTTTTCAACCTTTTCGATAAGGCGGGTATCGCCCTCCAAAAAGGCCCTCATAGCGTAGTTGTAGTTCTTTCTGGCAAGCTCGCCGAGGCGCTTGCACTCGTTTTCAACCTGCAAAACTGCCATAGGCGGCGTTTTGAGGATACGGGTATCAAGGTATACGGTTTCCATCTTTTCCTTTTCCTCGTCAATATCACGCAGTATCAGCTTTGTAAATCTGATGATCGGCGTTGAAAGCGGAAGGAAAATAATCGTTCGCAGCACGTTGAACGCGATATGCACCATTGATATCTGGCTTGCGGTATTGCCCCTGAGGAACGGAATGCTCTCGGCTATCGCGGGAACAGAATAATCGGTAAGCGACATGAAATATACGATAACGCTTATCAGGATAGCCGCGAAAAAGCTTGTCAGAAAGTTTGACAGCGCAACTTGCTTTGACTCGCGGTTCGCGCCCGCCGCCGACAGGAACACCGGCATACACGCGCCGACGTTCATACCGAAGATTATGTAAATGCAGTTGTCAAGGCTTACGACTCCGCTTAAACCCAGCGCCATAAGAATACCGACTGACGCCGATGAGCTTTGAATAATTGCTGTAAAAGCCATACCGACAAGCAGGCCGAGTATCGGCGAGGACATTGTTGAAACGGCGTTGCGGAAAACATCGCTCTCCTTTAGGAAGTCGAAGTTGGAGCTCATTAAGTCCATACCCATGAACAGAATACCGAAGCCCGCCAGAATCTGGCCGTAGTAGCGGTAATTGTTCTTTTTGGCAAAGGTGATTACCAAAGCGCCCGCAAAGGTAAACAGCGGCACAATAGACTTGATGTCGATTGCCAGAATAAGGGATGTGACCGTGGTACCTATTTTGGAACCGAAGAGTATGCCTATACTCTGATAAATATCCATCAGCCCCGCGTTTACAAAACCGACTACCATCGCGTCGGTCGCCGACGAGCTCTGGATTACGGCGGTAACAAGCACGCCGACAAGCATGGCAATAAACTTATTGCTGGTTATCTTTTGAAGCATAACCCTCAGCTTGTTACCCGCGGCAAGCTCCAAGCCCTCGCCCATCTGCTTCATGCCGATGAGGAACAGACCCAGACCGCCCAATACCATGATAATTTTGAAGATAATACCCGTATCCATATTTTCCATCCTAACTGCAATTAATCTGCTGTAGTTTTCGGGATTTCTTTATTAGCTTTCTCTCAAGTCTGCCTATACGCAAACTTAGATATATTTTAGCATAAAAACTCGCAATTTTCTACAATTTTTTTGCGCAAATTAAAATTTAGGCTAAACAAATTTTTTCCTGTCAGTAAACCCGTTCCGCCTTTGCCGCTTTGCTTGACAAAATATGTGAAAACTACTATAATAGTATAATAAATTCAATGAAAAAGCGGAGGTGTATATGAAAAAGCAATTCATTATCATTGCGCTTCTATGTATGGTATTTATACTATCTTGCTTTAGCGGATGTACAGATACAAGCGGATTGCCCGCTATCACAATGGCTCCTCAGACTAAAGGCGACGACTCCGCGCAAGCGTCGTCAAATGATAAATCAAAAAAAGAGCAAAAGGCTACCGAGGCAATTGCGCCTGTCAAAGAGCAAAAAAACATGGTTGAGTCGAGCTGGTTTGACGACGCGGTATTTGTCGGCGACAGCGTAACGCTAAAGCTTAGCTACTACTGCGACGAGGATCCCGAAAATACGCTTTCGGACGCTAAGTTCTTCTGCGCGGGCAGCTTAGGCTACACCAACGCGCTTTGGGACCTTGATCAGGAGGGCGCGGTTCACCCCTACTACCAGGGACAGAATTATCAGTCCAAGGACTGCGCGTCGGTAACGGGCGCCTCAAAGGTGTTTATTATGCTTGGAATGAACGACCTCTCGCTTTACGGGATCGACGAAACGCTTCAAAGCGCGAAAACACTTATCGGCGATATTCTTCAGCAATCGCCCGGCGTCACCATCTACGTCCAGTCCGTCACCCCGATTATCGCGGGCAAGGAGGACGAGGACTCAAACAATCTTACAATCCGCAAATTTAACGGCGAGCTTGAGCAGCTTTGCGATGAAAACGGCTACAATTACCTAAACGTTTACGACGAGCTTGCTGACAACGACGGATATCTTCCGCTTAATTACTGCAGCGACCCCGACGAACAGGGTATTCATTTTACCGACGAGGCGTGCGATTTGTGGATCAATTATTTAAAGGAGAATGTATCATGAAAAGAGCGTTAATGATTATCGCGGCTGTTACCGCGGCGGTTATGCTGCTTTGCGCCTGCTCATCGGGCGGCAGCGGCAGCAGTCAGACAAGCGGCTCCAGCAGTCAGGCCGGCGGCAAAACCCTGAGCGACGTTTGGAGCGCGGTCAAGAGCGAAGTGACATTCAGCGACTTCAACGAATTTACCGAGGCTAAAAAGCTGAAAAGATACTACGGCATTACCGAGGACATGTTTGACGAATTCGCTGGCGGAATCAACGGCTCGGGCGTCAATCAGGAGGAGGTTGTGCTGGTAAAAGCCAAGGACGACAGCAGCGCAAATCAAATAAAAGAAAAGCTTGACGCGCGTTTTCAGTCAAAGCTTAATCAAAACAAAAACTACAACGCCGAGCAGGCTAAGATGATCGAGGGCTGCAAGGTTGAGCAGAACGGCCTTTACGTTACGATGATCGTGTCGGACAACGCCGAAAAAATCACAAAGATATTTAAGGAACAAACGGGAATATAACAATTTATGGGGCTTAGCTCAAAACATGAAACCATGGATTTGAGCCAAGCCCCCTTATTATTTTATCATATTATAGGGTCAGGTTTTGTTTCTGCCCTCACTCCCCTATCAGGCAATGTCATCATGTTAAGGTAATTACACTCTTTTCCTTTTACAGTGTAGGGGCGCGCCTATGTGTGCGCCTCAAAAAACGTTTATGCTATATCAGGGCGCACACACAGGTGCGCCCCTACGAATGCGTTAAATAGGTATAATACTTTTATTAGCATTCATTTTCGAAAAAAAGCTTTATCTGTTCAGCATATACCCCATCAGATTAAGATACGAGGCAAAAACTACCCATGCCGCGTACGGTATCTGCAGCAGCCCTGCCGCTTTATCGCGCCGGTAGAACCTTATGACCATTGTGATCACCAAAATCAAAAGAGCTGTTATCCATATAAACGAAAACAGCCGCCATTTCAACACAAAGAAAAATACCGGCCACAAAAGGTTCACCGCGAGCTGGGCAAAGTAAACCGATGTTGTCTCGGAGTCGTTAAGCCCTCTGACGCTTAGCCTTCCGTATGACACGCCCATAAGCACATAAAGTATCGACCATACTATAGGAAACAGCACCGACGGCGGCGCCAGCGGCGGCTTTTTAAGCCCGTCGTAATCCATCGCGCCTGAAATCAAAAGTCCCACAACAGCGCCGAGCGCCACGGGAATGAGAATCGCGACGGCGTAGATTTTTATTCTTTGCCAATTGATTTGTATCATAACTGCACTCCCCGAGTTTTTTATTATTATATGGTATTCTATCGGGAAATATACTAAAGCAAAATGACCGATTTCATCATCACAATAACAAGCAAATACGGTAAAAAGGCAGAAAAAAGCTCATTTTACTAAATATTACAGAGTTGTAATATATTTTTACGCTTTATTATGCTATAATTCATCTCGGCAAAAGCCAACACACATATTCATAAATTTGTTTTTT
>OMYD01000092.1 GCA_900315195.1 uncultured Eubacteriales bacterium
ATTCCTGCTTCGGCAGGTTTTACGCCGAACTAGGGCGCTGGGTGAAGAAATGACAGATGCGCTTTGGGCTAATATGATATAATAGCGTCAATGAAAATGGCTTGAAACAGCGGAAAGTGCTACATAGTGAAATGTTATGATACACTAACCTCAAGATTTCAAATCCCTTGTACTCCGCCAAAATACCCGATGCACTTTTTGTGCATCGGGTATTTTCTATAGTTACGGAGACAAGGGATTTGAACGGGCGTAATGTAAATTAACTTAAATTTTGTGCTAATTAATTAAATTTATATTGCTGGTTTTGACGTTTTTTACAAAAAATCAAACTTTATGCTTTTTGCTCGAAAAATATTGTGTTGTTACTGCAATATTTTGCACAAAAACTATATAAAAAATGTATACATCCTTTATTTGACAAAAACCAGAAAAGGCTTTACAATTCAGTTTTTCTATGATAAAATACGTTTGTGAAAAGTATTTCGCTTTTTCAATACTATTTAAAGGAGGACAATCATGAAGAAACTTTTAACAGCTGCAGTAGCTGTAATGATTATGGCTATCTCAATGATTTCTGTATTTGCCGGAAGCATTGAAAGCCCTGTTGCAACTACTGAGCCCGCAACACAGGCTACAACAACAGTGAAGAAGCCCGATGACGGCGACAAGTCACCTAAGACCGGCAGCAACGATTCATTGATCTATTCCGTTCTTGCTTTATCAGCAGTAGGAGTAGGCGTTGCGTCTGTAGCTCTTGTTAAAGGAAGAAAGAAAAACTAATTGCTTTTTACTATGCTTTGCAAGTAGAGAACAGAAAGAAGACTTCCTGTAGTGCCCTGCGCTTTTTATAAGGCGCAGGGCTTATACAAGATATAAACAACTAATATTATCTTGTGCACCGCCCGGGTTTTATCGGTTTCGGGCTTTTATTTTGGCAATAATTACTGCCGGACTGCATAATTCGCGCACCGGAATTATGAGTATGGAATTGGTTCAGCAAAAGTATTCGCTTCGAAAGAATACGGCTTATTGTTTCAGGTGCATTTAAAATGGTTTGAAACGTGCGGATAATCCGTTTTATTTTTTTGTAAATTCGCACTATATATATACTAATACTATACGAGAGGATTTGCCGACGAATGGAAAAATCAAAAAAGTCAAAGGCACAAAAAGTTGCTTCCAGAAAGAAAAGAGAAATCGACCTGCTGTCTTTATTGAAAGCGGTATGGAAAAAAAGAATTCTTGTAATTCTTATTACAATAGCTGTCGGAGCAACTACATTTGTGGGAGCAAAGCTGTTTATTACTCCTACTTATCGTTCAAGCTTTACGGCTTATATCAACAACAATAAAGAAGTAAAGATTAACGGACTTACCAATTCAGACGTTATGGCAGCTCAGGCGCTTGCCCGCACATATTCGGAAATAATTACAAGCCGAACGGTTCTTGAAGACTCAGCCAAGCCGCTTGGTATAAGCACTTCCGGACTGAAGAGCAAGGTCAGCACTTCTATCAGCAGTGAGACCGAGATTCTGACTGTCAGCGTTGTAACAAGTGATCCGGATACTTCGTATCGTTTGGCAAAGGCTATTTCAAAAACCGCTCCTGTTGAAGTCGCGAAAATTGTTGACGGCAGCTCCATGAGCATTATTGACGATCCGGTTTATCCCGAACACCGCTACAAACCCGATTACCTCAAGCTGACGATTTTGGGTACGATTGCCGGCTTTGCTCTGACAGTGCTTATCATTTGTATAAAGCAGTTCTTTAATGATAAGATTCAAAGCGAGGAAGACTTGACAGACCACTACAATATACCGATTGTCGGTGTTATTCCGGACATGCTTTCCGTTTCAAAATCCAAAGGAGATTACTATTATTACAAGACTCCGGATGAACAATCGAGCCAAAAAACGGTTGAAGCTAAATAATCAGGGGGATCAAAATGAAACAAAGAAAAAACAAAAAAGCAGTATTTCAGTTTGATAACGATACAATGCTTTTGTCTTCCAAGACTTCGTTTGCTACACAGGAAGCATTTAAAACTCTGAGAACAAATGTTATTTTCTCTTTGCCGGGCAACGGATGCAAGTGTATCGGTGTTACAAGCGCCAACAGAAGTGAAGGAAAAAGCCTTACTTCAATTAACCTTGCGCTCTCGTTTGCACAGCTCGGAAAAAGGGTAATTATTATTGACTGTGACTTGAGAATTCCTTCAATCGCGGCAAAGCTTAATATTCCCAATAACGATGGATTAAGCAATTATTTGGTAGGCACCTCAAACAACGACAGTCTGAATATTGTCGAGTTTGGCGACCCGTCTATCAGTGTTGTTACATCCGGAAGCATTCCGCCGGATCCTACTTCCTTGCTCAGCTCTGAGGCAATGAAGAAGATGATTGATATTCTGAAAAACTATTATGATTATATTATTCTGGATTTCCCGCCTGTAAGTCTGGTAACCGACGCTGTTCTGCTGTCTGATATCGTGGACGGATATCTTGTTGTTGTACGTCAGAACTCATCAGAGTTTTCCAGAGTTAATGAAACAATTTTCCAGATGGAATTTGCCAACGCGAACATGATCGGCTTTGTATATAACGCAAAGGTTATGGACGGATTCGGCAAGCAGAGCAAGTACTATAAGTATTATAAGGAATAATTCCGGTATTATTAGATTTGCAAAAACCAACGGTTTTATGAGATGTATTTGAGGAGAGAAGTGTCATGAGAGAAAGAAAAAAGCAAGACTCTAAGCATGCTTTGCTGATGTCGTTTCTCAAGCTGGTGCATTTCTGCGTTTCCGCTTTCGGTTTTGCGGCTGTCTGGTGGTTCTATTATTCACGACACGCACTTGAAAACTATTATCGCAATACGGATTTTTTGATACTCACGGGCTATAGTGTACTGCTGTTTTTCCTGTTCAGGACATATCATGTGTATAACATCGGTTATGCCCGCGTAACCGACAATGTTTTCGGACAAATTCTTTCAAATATCATTTCGGCGGGAGTAGTTTATTTTGTAGCATGTGTGCTCTCGGGTGCGTTTCTTAATCCGATCGCGCTGTTGCTGCTTTGCCTGGCTCAGTTTATTTGGGACGGGGCTTGGAGCAAAACCGTTAAGTTGATTTACAGAAGAATTTACAAAACGCTTCGTACAGCTGTCGTTTTCAGGAGGCAGGACGATTTATCGCGTGTTGAGGAAATCCGCCGTTTAACTCGAAGACTGGATTTTCAGAAGTTCATAGAAAACCCGGCGGATGATTTTTGCGCTCTCGCAAAGGAGCTTGAAGGTTTTGACGCTGTTGTTGTAGTCGGCGTTAACGCGTCGCTGCGAAACGGAATCGCGAAATACTGCATACAGAACAATGTGCGCTGCTTTGTTGCACCGCATGTCGGCGATATTATTATGCAGGGAGCGCTGCATATCAGCAGCATTCGTGTCCCCATTTTCAGTGTTCGCCGAGCTTTTAAAAATCCGTTTTATTTAATGGCAAAGCGAGCTTTTGATATTCTTGTATCTCTTTGCGCTATTATTCTGCTCAGCCCCATATACCTTATTACAGCCTTAATTATTAAGCTGTATGACCATGGTCCTGTTTTTTACAAGCAGGTTCGCTTAACAAAGGACGGGAAAACCTTTAAGGTTATTAAGTTTCGCTCAATGAAAGTTGACGCTGAAAAAGACGGTGTTGCCCGCCTGGCGGCTGAAAAAGATGACAGAATCACCCCTGTGGGCAAGTTTCTTCGCTCATGCAGGCTTGACGAGCTTCCTCAGTTCTTCAATATACTTGCGGGAAGCATGAGCATTGTCGGTCCTCGACCCGAACGCCCCGAAATCGCGGAGCAGTACGAAAAGGAAATGCCCGCTTTTAACCTGCGTCTTCAGGTAAAAGCAGGATTAACCGGATTCGCTCAGGTTTACGGAAGATATAACACAACTCCATATGATAAGCTGCAGATGGATTTGATGTATGTAAATAAAATGAGCGTATCTGAAGATTTGCGCCTTATGTTTGCGACGATACGCGCTATTTTCAAATCCGAAAGCACAGAGGGAATTGACAAGGACGCTACTACGGCTATGAAGACCAGGGTGAGCAGTGTTCCTACCGTGAATGAGGTTGAGTCTTAATAACGAAAAAAGCAAACTAAACAATTATACGGCTCTGAAAAAGAGTGTAATCTGTTTTCGCATTTCAAAAGAGTGCGGAAGAAATCAGCAGAAAGGATAATTACAAATGGTAAATGTAATAGGATTGGGATATATAGGTCTTCCGACTGCGCTTATGATGGCGGCGCACGGCGTGGAGGTCATCGGTACCGACTACAACGCCGAGCTTGTAGCAACACTTAACGCGGGCAAGACCACATTTAAAGAG
>OMYD01000064.1 GCA_900315195.1 uncultured Eubacteriales bacterium
GTGCAAACGTCAGGCGGACTTTTCCGCCGAGGCGCGGCATATTTCGCTTTTAAAAGGCATTATAAAAAGCGGCGGAGCGGTCGATTTAGGCGGCTTTAACGCGGTCTGCAAGCAGGGGATTTTGCGCTTTTCCCCTAAGGATATCAAGCAAATGCCCTGTAATATCAGCTTTTCGGGCAGCTTTAAACTCGAATACAACGGGGTTCACGTCAATGTCGGGTTAGATAATTCCAATAACGAATTAAAAGACCTCGTTTTCCGCACCAGACGCGGCGGCGACCGCTTTACATTTCCAAAGCGGAACGTCACAAAGCCGCTGCGAAAGGCGCTTAACGAAAAAAAAATACCATCGGAGCTGCGCGACAGTCTGCTTGTCATGTGCGACGGCGAAACGGTGCTATGGTGCGAGGGCCTGGGATATTCACAGCAGGGCGAGGCTATGCGCAAATCAAATAATCTATCGGTTATTATCAGCAAAAGGGGCGACAATAATGCATAAGGACGTTGAAAGCATTCTTCTTTCACAGGAAAAACTTGAAAATATCGTGAACTCACTTGCAAAACAAATCGAAAAAGATTATAATGGCAAAGAGTTCATAATGGTAGGACTTTTAAAGGGCAGCATTGTCTTTATGGCGGAGCTGATGACCAAAATCAATCTTGACTTCAAAATCGACTTCATGGTGGCGTCAAGCTACGGCGGCGGCACCGAGAGCTCGGGCAAGGTCAAAATCGTAAAAGACCTTTCAATATCCGCAAAGGATAAGGACATACTGATTGTGGAGGACATCGTTGACTCGGGCAACACCCTCAACTTTGTCATCAACCACCTTGTATCGGCAGGCGCGGCAAGCGTTAAGGTATGCACGCTCTGCGACAAGCCCAGCCGCCGTAAGGTGCCGCTTGTGCCCGACTACTGCGGAGCCGAGATCCCTGACGAGTTCATTGTAGGCTACGGACTCGATTATGACGAAAAATACCGCAATCTGCCTTATATAGGCATTTTAAAGCGTTCAGTATACTCATAATACTAATATCCACCCACACAAAAGGAGTGACTTCCCATGAACAATAAAAAGAAAGTGCGCAATCTGCTGCTGTACTTAGGTATTCCGATTTTGCTGATTATTATCGCGGCAATCTTTTTGAGCACACGCCAGAGCGACCCGCCAAAGACCTCAACTCTTGTTGAGTACTTTGCCAAGGGCGAGGTCGACAGCTACAGCATAAACTACGGCTCGGGCTCGATTGAGATCAAGCTCAAGGAAGATGTTAAGGCTTATGACGACAGCAACGAGATATTCAAGCAGGACGAAAAGGCGATCAAAAACGCGACCTCACACAAGGAAGGCCGCGACATCGTTAAAGGTCAGCTTGCCGATATCCAGCGCTTTCTCGACGACATCAGAAAGTTTGACGTTAAAGAACAGCCCATAACCTACAACCTTATCAGAGCAAGCGACAACTCGCTGCTTATTGACCTTATTCCCACCATTATTGTTGTTGTAATCTTTATTATAGCGTGGATATTCTTCATGCGCAGAATGGGCGGCGGCGGTCTTGGCGGACGCGAAATGAGCTTCGGCAAGGCTAAGATAAAGAACACCAACGACGAAAAGCGCAAGACCACCTTTGACGATGTGGCGGGCGCCGACGAGGAAAAGGAAGAGCTTAAAGAGGTTGTTGAGTTCCTTAAAAGCCCCGATAAGTTCAACAAGCTTGGAGCGCGTATCCCCAAGGGCGTGCTGCTTGTAGGCCCTCCCGGTACAGGTAAAACCCTGCTTGCGCGCGCTGTCGCGGGCGAGGCGGGCGTTCCGTTCTTCTCGATCTCGGGTTCCGACTTCGTTGAAATGTTTGTCGGCGTAGGTGCTTCGCGTGTGCGCGATTTGTTTGACCAGGCAAAGAAGAATTCGCCCTGTATCATATTCATCGACGAAATCGACGCCGTAGGCCGCCAGAGAGGCGCGGGTCTCGGCGGCGGCAACGACGAGCGCGAGCAGACTCTTAACCAGCTGCTTGTTGAGATGGACGGCTTCGGCGTAAACGAGGGCGTAATCCTCATCGCCGCTACCAACCGTCCCGACGTACTCGACCCCGCTTTGCTGCGTCCGGGCAGATTCGACCGTCAGGTCGTTGTAAGCTACCCCGACATCAACGGAAGAGAGGCTATCCTCAAGGTTCACGCGCGCAAAAAGCCGCTTGCTCCCGATGTTAAGCTCAAGACAATCGCAAAGACCACCGCGGGCTTTACGGGCGCGGATTTGGAAAACCTGCTCAACGAGGCGGCTCTGCTTGCCGCCAGATCGGATAAAAAAGCCATCACCATGAAGGAGATCGAGGAGGCGACAATCAAGGTTGTCGTCGGCGCCGAGAAGAAGTCAAAGGCGATGAGCGACAAGGAGAAAAAGCTGACCGCTTACCACGAGGCGGGTCACGCAATCCTCTTTGATCAGCTTGAAACTCAGGATCCCGTTCACGAAATCTCAATTATTCCGCGCGGAATGGCGGGCGGCTACACAATGCCTCTGCCTACCGAGGATAAGTCCTACAGCTCGCGCAACGAGATGATCGAAAGCATTATTGTATCGCTTGGCGGCCGCGTTGCCGAGGCTATCATCCTCGACGACATCTCAACCGGCGCGTCAAACGACATCGAAAAGGCCACAAAGACCGCTCGCGCCATGGTCACCAAATACGGTATGACCAAGGAGCTGGGCTGCATTAACTACGGCAGCGAGGACGGCAGCGTGTTCCTCGGCAGAGATTACGGCAGAACCCAGGATTACAGCGAGGCTACAGCCGCCAAGATCGACGAGCTTGTTCTTACAATCGTCAACGACGCTTACGACAAGGCTGAGCGTATCCTCAACGCCAATATCGACAAACTGCATGAAATCGCCGCTTATCTTATCAAGCACGAGAAAATGGGCGCCGAGGACTTTGAAAAAGTCATGAACGGCACCTATGTAGAGCCGATTGAAGCAGAGTTCGAAGACGAGGAATAATTATTTGTAATTAATGGTGTTGTCAGAACTTAGGTTTTGGCAGCACCGTTTTTTTTGAGTTTGGAGTGTTGAGAGTGGAGTGTGGAGTTAATGAGGAACTTTATTTAATGCGGAATAAATTTGGAAGATAGGTTTCTGCAAGCGAAAGCCTCCCTTCGTAATGGAGGTGGCGCGGCATTTATGCCGTGACGGAGGATTTTAAAACAATCAGCGTTTTGCCCCCCGTTGCAGAAAGGTTTTTGCTATCATGTTTACCAAAGGCGCGCCGGATGGAAAGTCACGTTCCCGTGGCGGCCGCCTTGTTTTGTTTCAAACGTATTTTCGAAAAAGCTGTTGATATTTATAAAAAAATATGTTACAATAATCCTATAATCACTTTGAAAAGGGTACTTTTATGGCTAACGATAAAATCATCGTCAGGGGTGCCAAGGAGCACAACCTGAAAAACATCAACGTCGAAATTCCGCGCAATCAGCTTGTTGTCATAACGGGGCTTTCGGGCTCGGGCAAAAGCTCGCTTGCGTTCGATACAATCTACGCGGAGGGGCAGCGCCGCTATGTCGAGAGCCTGTCAAGCTACGCGCGCATGTTCCTCGGTCAGATGGACAAGCCCAATGTCGAGAGCATTGAGGGGCTTTCGCCCGCAATTTCAATCGACCAGAAAACAACCTCTAAAAACCCGCGCTCAACCGTCGGCACCGTCACCGAAATCTACGACTATCTGCGCCTGCTTTACGCCAGAATCGGCGTGCCGCACTGCACTGTCTGCGGCAGGGAAATCCGCCAGCAGACCGTCGACCAGATCGTCGACAAGATCCTTTCCTACGACGAGGGAAGCAAAATCCAGATCCTTTCTCCCGTTGTCCGCGGCAGAAAGGGCGAGCACCAAAAGGTGCTTGACAGCGCGCGTAAATCGGGCTTTGCCCGCGTGCGCGTCGACGGGATCATCTACGATTTGAGCGAAAATATTCCGATAGAGAAAAATAAAAAGCATAATATCGAAATAGTTGTCGACCGCCTTGTCATAAGGCCCGACATCACCTCGCGCCTGTCAGACAGCATTGAAACCGCCTCAAAGCTCGGAGGCGGCCTGGTTATGGTGAACTTTGTCGGCGGCGAGGACGTAACCTTCTCGCAGAAATACGCCTGCCCCGAGCACGGCGTCAGCATCGACGACCTGTCGCCGCGCATGTTCTCGTTCAACAATCCTTACGGCGCGTGCCCCAAATGTACGGGCTTGGGCGTGTTCTTAAAGATTGACGAGGGCAAAATAATTCCCGACAGGAATAAAAGCATACGCGACAACGGCATTAAAGGCAGCGGCTGGGCTATGGACGGCAGCCAGATCGCGGCTATGTACATGGAAGCGCTTGCACGGCGCTACAAGTTCTCGCTCAGCGAGCCGATAAAGAACATTCCCGAGGACGTTATAAACGTAATTCTCTACGGCACAAACGGCGAAAAGCTCACTATCCACCGCCGCTCGGCTTACGGCAGCGGAACCTACGAGCAGCCGTTTGAGGGCATTATTACCAACCTTGAGCGCCGCTATCACGAGACAAGCTCAAACTGGATAAAGGACGAAATCCGCTCATATATGGCTGAAATTCCCTGCGACGCCTGCGGCGGCGAGCGCCTGTCGCGCGAGAGCCTAGCCGTAACCGTCGGCGGAATTAACATCTCGGACTTCTGCAAGATGTCGGTCACGGACGCCATTGACTTCATCCAAAAGCTTGAGCTCAGCGTTAAGGAAGCGATAATCGGCGAGGAGATTGTAAAGGAGATTATCGAGCGCCTAAACTTCCTTAAAAGCGTGGGCTTGGGGTACCTCACGCTCTCGCGCTCGTCGGGAACGCTCTCTGGCGGAGAAAGCCAGCGAATCCGCCTTGCCACTCAGATAGGAAGCTCGCTTATGGGCGTGCTCTATATCCTTGACGAGCCCAGCATAGGACTTCACCAGCGCGACAACGAAAAGCTCCTCGGCACCCTGAAGCGCCTGCGCGATCTGGGAAATACCGTAATCGTCGTTGAGCACGACGAGGAGACTATGTACGCCGCCGACACCATTGTCGACGTTGGCCCCGGAGCGGGAATCCACGGCGGTGAGATCGTCTGCACGGGTGACGTTGAGGCTATAAAGGCGTGCGAAAAGTCCGTCACGGGTCAGTATCTCAGCGGAAAGCGCGCGGTTCCGGTGCCCGAAAAGCGGCGCAAGGGCAACGGAAACTATCTTGAAATCCGAGGCGCCGCCGAGAACAACCTAAAAAACATCAACGTCAAAATCCCTCTGGGAGAGCTTGTGTGCGTTACGGGCGTTTCGGGCTCGGGCAAAAGCTCGCTGATAAACGAGGTGCTTTATAAAACGCTTGCGCGCGAGCTTAACCGAGCGAAGACCATCTCGGGCAAGTACAAGGAGATTATCGGTCTTGAGCACCTTGACAAGGTAATTGAAATCGACCAAAGCCCTATCGGCAGAACTCCGCGCTCAAACCCCGCGACTTACACGGGCGTGTTCAACGATATCCGCGCCCTTTTTGCCGAAACTCAGGACGCTAAAATGCGCGGCTACACTCAGGGGCGCTTCTCGTTCAACGTCAAGGGCGGCAGGTGCGAGGCTTGCCAGGGCGACGGCATTATCAAAATTGAAATGCACTTCCTCTCCGACGTTTATGTGCCCTGCGAGGTCTGCAAGGGCAAGCGCTACAACCGCGAGACTCTCGAGGTCAAGTACAAGGGCAAGTCGATCAACGACGTGCTTGAAATGAGCGTTGAGGAGGCTATGGAGTTCTTCGCGAATATCCCGAAAATCCACCGCAAGCTGAAAACACTGTTTGAAGTTGGCCTGGGCTATGTAAAGCTCGGCCAGCCCGCAACAACCCTTTCGGGCGGTGAGGCTCAGCGCGTAAAGCTAGCCACGGAGCTTTCAAAGCGCAGCACGGGCAAGACGATCTATATACTCGACGAGCCGACAACGGGACTTCATATTGCCGACGTTCACCGCCTTGTAGAGGTGCTGCAGCTGCTTGTTGAGGGCGGCAACACGGTTGTGGTTATCGAGCACAACCTCGATTTAATAAAAACAGCCGACCACATCATTGACCTCGGCCCCGAGGGCGGCGACATGGGCGGCAAAATAATAGCTCAGGGCACTCCCGAGCAGGTGGCTGAAAACAAGAACTCGTTTACGGGTATGTACCTGAAGCCGCTGCTGAAAAAATAAAAACAACGGACAGAAAAGCGATCAAGCCTCTCTGTCCGTCTTTTTATTCATCTGAATTGTCATCTGTAATACTCTCACTCAGCAGCTCTGTGGGCGTTTCAACGTCTTTAAGCTTGCGCTGGATCTGGCGCGTCCTTACGCCTACCAGGGTGTCGAGATCCTTGTTAGCCTGGTCGAGCTTCTTCTGGGTGCTTTCAAGAACCTTTGCGAAGGTGTCAAACTCCTTCTTAACTCCGCCGAGAACCTTCCAGACCTCGGCGCTGCGCTTCTGAACGGCAAGCGTTTTAAAGCCCATCTGAATTGAGTTTAGCAGTGCCGCCATGGTGCTGGGGCCCGCGATGTTAACCTTGTAGTCGCGCTGCAGCACCTCAACCATCCCGCGGTTTACAACCTCGCTGTAAAGCCCCTCAAACGGCAGGAACATAATCGCGAATTCGGTGGTGTTCGGCGGGTCGATGTACTTGCTGCTTATGTCCTTTGCCTCGTTTTTAATAGTGGTGATAAGCGCCTTTGCCGCAAGGTCGATCTGCGGCTTGTCGCCGTTTTCAATCGCCTCTCTGAGGGCAGCGTAGGTGTCGCCCGGGAACTTTGAGTCAATCGGCAGCCATATAAAGCCGTCGTCCTTGGCGGGCAGCTTTACCGCGAACTCTACAACATTCTTCGAGCCCTTCTTTGTCGCCACATTTTCGGCGTACTGCTCGGGAGAAAGAATCTCGCTTAGTATGCTTCCAAGCTGGATTTCGCCCAAAATTCCGCGCGTCTTTACATTTGACAGCACCTTTTTTAGGTCGCCTACGCCCGTGGCGAGGTTCTGCATTTCGCCCAGACCCTTATAGACCTGCTCAAGCCTCTGGCTTACAAGCGAAAAGCTCTTGTTCATCTTATCCTCAAGCGATTTCTCCAGCCTCTCGTCAACGGTCTTTCGCATTTCGTCAAGCTTGCGGTTGTTGTCGGTCTGCATCGAGTCAAGCCGCTTCTCCATGGTTTCGCGGTTTTCCGCAAGCTGCTTGTCGACGGTCTGCCTAATGCTTTCAAGCTTCTCGTTGTTTTGGCGCGAAAAGGCGTTCATTCTGTCCTCAAGGCTGTTTAGCTGCTCGTACTGGTTGCGTGAAAAGCTGCGTTGGTTCTCAATGAGCATGTCGCCCATGTTTTTTATCGACGACTGGGTGTGAGCCGTAAGCTCCTGCCTGAGCTGGCTCTGCTGAGACGATACCTCGCCCCTGACGGCGGAGATGATCTCCTGCGAATTATCCTGTTTATCATTCTTCTTTAAAAGAACTATAAACAGAGTTACAAGCGAGATAACACAGGTTACCGCGCACAATCCGATAATGAAATATTCCATAATCTCACTCCTTACAGGCACATCATACCATAAGGATTTTTTTGTGTCAACAAATCACTGTACCATAAATCACCCACTGCTCTGATTAAACACAGTTTCAATTGTTTTTTTACAGCCGGCAGGGGAGTAGAGGAAACGGTCGATGTGGTTTTCCCCGGTAAAATACACGGGCTGAGCGGGATGGTACTTATATTCAAAGGTATCAATAATAATAAGCTTTATCTTCATTTTCTCGGGGATAATGCTCTTTATAAAAACGCTTGCCTGCTGCCCTACGCGCACGCCCTCGCGGCTTTCCGCAAGCCCCGCAAGGTTCGGTGTTAGCTCTACAAACGCGCCGTAGTTTTCAACGCTGCGCACAATTCCCGCCACGGTTTCGCCCGCTGAAAATGCGGCGGCGTTCTGTTCCCAGGTGCCCAAAAGCTCCTTGTGGCTCAGGCTGATCCTGCCGTTTTCAATCGATTTTATAACGGCGCGTATATCCATTCCCGCCTCAAATCTTTCTTTGGGGTGTTCGATGCGCGACACCGATATGGCGTCAATCGGCATCAAGGCGGCAATACCGCAGCCTATGTCGGCAAACGCGCCGAAGCTTTCAAGGTGGGTTACGCGCGCGCGTACAACATCGCCGCGGTCAAGCTTGGAAATATAGTTTTCAAGGCACAGCTTCTGGGCGTTAGCGCGCGACAGTAACGCGCATGGCTCGCCGTTGTCGTCGGTGATAATATCGCTTACCGTGAAGCACACGGGGCGGTTTACGCGTGAAATAACCGCGATATCGCGCACGCTTCCGTCCCTCATGCCCAGCGCGCCCTCTTCGCGCGGGATAACCCCTCGGATCGGGCCCAAATCCACGCATAAATTATGCGACGCGTCACATAGCGTAGCTCTTGCCTCAAGAATTGTCTGTGTCCCGGCAGCGTCGCGCAGAAGCTTTTCCGAATGCAAAACGCGCTGATTTTCCGCTGTGTGAAGCAGCTTTCCCTCGGGTAAATATTCTGACATTTTCTTACCTCCGTTATTATTCAGGCTTTCAGAAAAGCATATGAGCGGCGGCGGTTATTTATTCCTGTCGGCTGAGCCGACGGACAGTACGCGCAAGCGTGACGGTCGTTGCCACGACAGGGCAGTACGCGAATCAGACGTTTGCAATAAACAAAGCTTATGTTCACAAAACTTCCGGACCCGCGAGATAGGGCACGCCGTTGCAGAAGCGTTTTTGTTATATCATGTTTTCCAAAGGCGCGCCGGATGGAACGTCACGTTCCCGCGAGATAGGGCACGCCGTTGCAGAAACATTTGTATTATAGCAACCTCTCCAAAGGCGGCGTTGGATGGAACGTCACGTTCCCGCGAGATAGGGCACGCCGTTGCAGAAACAATTGTATTATAGCAACCTCTCCAAAGGCGGCGTTGGATGGAACGTCACGTTCCCGCGAGATATGATGCGCCGTTGCAGAAGCGTTTTTGTTATATCATGTTTTCCAAAGGCGCGCTTCCTGCCGCGTTGCGGCCGCGCCGGATGGAACGTCACATTCCCACGTTTGACAAATTGCACAAAATATGTTATAATTACCATGTGTGTTTTAGATGTGTGTTTTAAAACTATCCGAAAGGAAAATTATTATGAAAATCTATCGAAAAGCACTCATTTTGGCTCTGAGCATAGTTTTGTGCGCCACAGCCGTGATGTCGCTTTCGGGGTGCGGCGAAAGTTCCGCCGAATCCTCATCGCGCGCTGAGTCAAACAGCGCCGCGGCGACAGGGGATGAAGCCAAAGCCGCCGACGAACTTTCCGATTTGGGCATTGACCCGGGCAAGGCAGGCGTGTTTCCAAACGTTAAGCACGATCAAAAAAATACGGTGGGCTTTCAGCTTGAGCAGCCTAAGGAAGGCGACACAATCGCTATCATTCACACCGGTTTGGGCGATATAACACTTAGGTTTTTCCCCGACCAGGCGCCGAAGGCTGTTACAAATTTCATCAACCTGGCGAAAAACGGCAGCTACAACAAGACCTCGTTCCATAAGGTTATCCCGGATTTTGCGATTCAGGGCGGCCACTGCGGCAGCGCTGACAACAACCCCAGCGGCACAAGCTCGTTTGGCGGCATGTTTGAAGATGAATTCTGCGACTCGCTGCTTAACCTTCGCGGAGCGGTTTCGATGGCAAGCACCTCAAAGGACAGCAACGGAAGCCAGTTTTTGATTAATCAGACAAGCGCCGAGGCGTTTAAAAACAGCGGCGGCTGGATTGCGCTCTCAAAAAACTGGGACGACATGAAAGACCAGCTTAAAAGCTATAAGGACTCAAACCTGCTTTCGGCGTTCTTTGACGAAAACGGCGACAAGCTGCTCAATACCGCCGCGGTGCCCGAAAACGTCAAAAAGCTTTATGAGCAAAACGGCGGCAATCCCTTGCTTGACGGCGCATACAACGCCGCTGACAGGGGCTGCACAGTGTTCGGGCAGGTAATAAGCGGCATGGATGTGGTTGACAAAATAGCCGCGTCAAAAACAGATAAGAAGAACGTGCCCCTTGAGCGCGTTCAGATAAACTCGGTGGAGGTAACCACCTATAAGGTAAACGGCGGCGCAACGCCCGCGGAAAAGTAAGCTTTGGAGAAAACTATGAGCGACAGGCCGATTGTAGCTATAATGTACGACTTTGACCGTACCCTTTGCACCAAGGACATGCAGGACTACAGCTTTATCCCCAGCCTCGGCATGACCGAGGATGAGTTCTGGCAAACGACTAACGAGATGTGGCAGCGCGAGCATATGGACTCAATACTTGCCTATATGTACTCAATGGTTAAAATCTCAAAAGACAAGGGAATTCCGCTTTTGCGCGAAAACCTTGTAAGCATGGGTAAAAACGTTGAGCTGTTCAGCGGCGTTGACGGCTGGTTTGACCGCTTAAACGCTTTTGGCGAGCGCTGCGGCGTGCAGATCGAGCACTATATTATTTCATCGGGAATGAAGGAGATCATCGAGGGAACCTCGGTAAGCTCCTGCTTTAAGAGCATTTTCGCCTGCGAGTTCCTCTACGATGAAAACGGCTGGGCGGTGTGGCCTAAAACCGACGTTAACTACACAAACAAAACCCAGTTCGTTTACCGAATCAACAAGGGTGTTCTCGATATTGCCAACGACCACGACCTTAACCGCTCAATGCCCGAGGACAGCAAGCGCGTTCCGTTTACAAACATGATTTACATAGGCGACGGCCTAAGCGACGTCCCCTGCATGAAGATGATGAAGGCGTACGGCGGCTACTCGATAGCGGTTTACCAAAAGCGCGACAGCAAGGTTGAGGAGCTGCTTAAAAAGGACAGGGTGGATTTTATCTATCCCGCCGATTACAGAGAGGGCGCGGGGCTTGACCTCACGGTTAAAAATATAATCCGCAAAATGGCTGTCAGCGACATGCTGGAGCGCGAGAACACAAAACAGCTAAAGGAGCTGTCAGACTTTGACGCGGAGCAATAAACAGATATATCAGCCGGGCAGCAATGTCCGGCTTATTTTAGTGGTTAGTGGTTAGTTTGGAGTGTGGACTTAATGCGGAACTTTATTTAATGCGGAATTCGGAATAAATTTGGAAGATAGGTTTCTGCCGAACTGAAGCCTCCCCCGTAACAAGTGACGGGGGAGGCTTGCCGCGTGGCAGCAAAACGTCACGTTTTCGGCAACTTACATGCTGTTTTTTGCAGGTTACCGCTTTTGAGGTTTATTTATTATTTTAGTTATGCTATTATAATGCTGTCAGGAGGGACAAACATGAAAAAAATAATTGAAGTCAACCATCTGGTAAAGAATTACAAAGAAGTCGAAGCGGTGCGCGACATCAGCTTCACCGTAGAGGAAGGCTCGTTCTTCGCGTTTTTAGGAGTAAACGGAGCCGGCAAAAGCACAACAATAAA
>OMYD01000103.1 GCA_900315195.1 uncultured Eubacteriales bacterium
GAAATCTTATTCCGATTCGGGCTATATGATTGAGCGTGACGGAGTGCAGTATTCCGAAGCGATTGACCCCACCGAGCTTGGCAGAACCTACACCGAAACCGACATCCCGATTGAGGGCGAAACAGGTCTGACCGTTTCCGATACGCTTGAAATGCTCAGCGAAATGGGGGTTGATGTAAGTGATTAACAAGCAAAAGCTCAGAGAAAATGTCGATAAGACAAAGGGCAAAACAAAAGCCGCGTTGCAGCTTATTTATGACAACTTGAATCAGGGACAGCAGAAAAAGCTGCTCAAAAATAGCGAGGTCAAAAAGCTGCTTGTGTTTTACGGCATAGTTGAAAAATAGAAAGGAAGTAATTAAAATGAAGAATTTTTTGCACGCAATATTCGCCGGGGCGCTGGGTGCGCTTGCCGCATATTTCAACGTCCTGCTCATTCCGCTTATCGTCCTGATCGCGGTAATGCTTATCGACTACATAACGGGCATGGCGGGAGCCGCCTACACGGGCGAGATAAACAGCCGCGTCGGCGTTATAGGAATCGTCAAGAAGGTTTGTTATCTGGCGCTTGTCGCGGTCGGCATTGTGCTTGACTATCTGATAACAGCCGCGCTTGTGCAGATCGGTATAGCGATTCAGATAAATTACTGCTTCGGCATGATAGTCACTATCTGGCTTATAATTAACGAGCTGATCTCGATTCTTGAAAACCTCGGCGAGCTCAATATCCCTCTGCCGCAGTTCCTTGTTAAGACCGTCAAGACCTTAAAAGGCAGGGTAGAGGATAAGGTAAATAATAAAGATACGGAGGAATGATGAATGAGCCTCGTTAATAAAAAGGGCGTCGATGTTTCATCCAACAACGGCAAAGTCAGCATGGAAAAAATCAAGGCGGCAGGCTATGATTTTATAATGATACGCTGCGGCTTCGGCGAGAATATCACCGAGCAGGACGACACTCAGTGGGAAGAAAACGTCCGCAAAGCAGAAGCGGCAGGCTTACCGTGGGGCGCGTATTTCTACAGCTACGCCTGCACCGAGGCAAGTGCAAAGAGTGAGCTTGAGCACGCACTCAGGCTTCTCAAAGGCAAGAAACCCACACTGCCTGTGGCTTTCGACATGGAGGACGCCGACGGATATAAGGCACGACACGGCGGCTGGAACCGCGCCAACGTGACAAGGGCATGCAGGATTTTTCTTGAGGGCATGGTTAAAGCCGGTTATTATCCCATGCTGTACACAGGTTTTGAGGAAATCGAAAACTACATAGAAAAAGCTATCTGGCAGAAATATGATATGTGGTTTGCTCACTGGGCGCGTTCCTGCGGCTACAAAGAAGGCAACCTGTCTATCTGGCAGTACGGCGGCGAAACTAACCTTATCGACGGTAACAGCATCCCCGGTGTTGGCATAATCGACAAGAATTTATGCTATAAAGATTACCCGGCTTTAATCAAAAACGGCGGCTTTAACGGCTGGAAGTCGGACAAGAAGACCTCAACAGGCTTGACGGCTGCTCAGGCTATGAGTGGTGCGCGTGCGCTTGTCGGCAAGGACGAATGCCCCGGTGAATGCGACATAGCAAAATGGTACGGCGGTTTTAATACCGGCATAAACGAGGTGGCATGTTGCTGTATGGGTATGCTTTATCTTTTCTACAAACTGAACGCTCTTGACCTTATACCCGGCGGTAAAGTCGCAGACTGCGGCTCCCTCGCTTACAACTTCTACAAGGCAGGGCAGCTCCATAAGCCCGACGAAGTAAAGCCCGGCGATTTAGTCATTTTTTCATGGAGCGGCAAGCCCACAAGTGTTAAACCGCTTGACAGCCTCGGCTACAAGTGCTTTGAGCACGTGGAGCTTTGCCTAAAGGTATTTGATGATAACATTATGAGCGTCGGCGCGAACAACGGCGGTCTTGAGTGCGACGATTTTCAGATAAAGACGCGCAGACGGTCGGATATCTCCGCTTGCTGCCGCCCGAAATATGCCGACAGCGGAGCAGAGGCAACCCCGACCGTCACCGAAGCAGTCTACGGCGACAAGAATGTGTATAGTATTCAGAGGTGGCTTAATGAAAAATACAGCCTCGACATCTACATAGACGGCATTTACGGCAGCCAGACCAAGGCGGCGCTTGTCAAGGCGCTCCAAAAGGAGCTGAACAGGCAATACGGCGCAGGTTTGGCCGTTGACGGTATCTACGGTCCGATGACAAACTCAGCCGTCCGCAACCTGTCAAAAGGCGACACGGGGGCTCTGGTGTCAATTCTGCAAGGTTTGCTTATTTGCAACGGCTATCCTACCGGCGGTCACGACGGCATTTTCGGCTACATGACCGAAGCCTCGGTGCTGACTTATCAGGAAAAAGAGGGTCTGGAAGTCGACGGCATTGCAGGAAAGCAGACGTTTGAGGCGCTGTGCGGTTAGACGATAATTAAAATTTTCATGCAGATTAATGTGATATAATAAATATACCACACGACTAAAGTGCAGATTGTTGTGCTAAGTCAATTCAAACGCTCCGGGGTTGATTCCTCGGGGCTGTTTTGCATATAATTTAAGCAAAGTGTCACAGAAAGTACACTTTTAATGATAAATATGCGAAAAAATAAGGGTTCGAATCCCACCGTCTCCGCCATTGCCCCAAGTTAAACTTGGGGCTTTATTTTTGGCTTAAAACCTGAAAAATGGCTTAAACAGTGGGCTGTTGG
>OMYD01000065.1 GCA_900315195.1 uncultured Eubacteriales bacterium
TTAAGCTCGGTAAAGAAACGGTACCAGAACGGATAAAGCTCATACATGTTAAGTCCCATCGGGATACCAAGCTTGCCGCGCAGTCCCTCAACGGGCTCGTAGCTGTTGATGAGTTTCAGCTTGTAGTCGTACATATTCAAATCCGACGACGGAGCCTTTTTGGTAATCGGACGCTCACAGCGGTTGCCCGCGATAAAGCGTCTGCCGCCTCCGAAGGAGTTTACCGTCAGCCGGCAGTTATTGTTGCAAAGTCCGCAATTTGTGACCTTGATTTCGTGAATAAAGTTCTTTAAATCCTCGGCGTTTGAGATTTTGCTCTTGCCCTCGCCCTTTGACTTGCGCTTGGCGTACAGAGCCGCGCCGTAAGCGCCCATAAGGCCCGCTATATTCGGACGGACAACCTGAGTATCCATTTCCAGTTCAAAGGCTCTGAGCACGGCGTCGTTGAGGAAGGTTCCGCCCTGGACAACAATCCTCTTGCCCAGCTCGTCGGGGCTTGAGGCTCTTATTACTTTATAAAGGGCGTTTTTGACAACGCTCAGCGAAAGACCCGCCGATATATCCTCGATTGTGGCGCCGTCCTTCTGAGCCTGCTTTACGCTGGAGTTCATAAATACCGTACAGCGCGAACCGAGGTCTACGGGGCGTTTGGCAAAAAGACCGAGCTTTGAGAACTCCTCGATTTCATAGCCGAGAGCGTTTGCGAAGGTCTGCAAAAAGCTTCCGCAGCCCGACGAGCAAGCCTCGTTGAGGAATATATTGTCAATTGCGCCGTTGTGGATTTTAAAGCACTTGATGTCCTGGCCGCCGATGTCGATAATAAACTCAACGTCGGGCATAAAATACTTGGCGGCGGTAAAGTGGGCTATTGTTTCAACAATACCGTAGTCAACATCGAACGCGTTTTTGATTATGTCCTCGCCGTAGCCCGTAACCGCAGATGAAACGATGTTCAGATCGGGGTTGACGGCGTAAACCTCCTCAAGGAAAGCCTTGATGATCTCAACGGGATTTCCTTTGGAGGGAAGATATTTTGAAAACAGCAGCTCGCCCTGTTCGTTGAGCACAACGCCCTTAACGGTGGTAGAGCCCGCGTCCATACCGATATACGCCTTGCCGCCGTAGCCTTTAAGCTCCTTCTGCTTCACATCAGCGCGCGCGTGACGGGCTGAAAACGCGTCATATTCAGCCTCGCTCTCAAAAAGCGGACTGTTGAAGGCAAAGTTGCCGGTTGCGCTGTAATTTTTTACCTTTTCGATTACCTCGTCAAAGTCAATCGGCTTCTCGGCGCACAAAGCCGCGCCTGCCGCGACATAGTACAGCGAGTTTTCGGGGCAGATACCCTTTGTTTTAAGCGTGCGGTCAAAGCAGTTTCTAAGCTCGCTCATAAATGTGAGAGGGCCGCCGAGGTAAACAATCTGTCCCTCAATTTCTCTGCCCTGGGCAAGTCCCGCTACGGTCTGGCTAACAACCGCGTTGAAGATACTCTCCGCGATGTCGCTCTTGCGGGCCCCCTGATTGAGCAGGGGCTGAATGTCGGTTTTCGCGAATACGCCGCAGCGTGACGCGATTGTATATGTCTTTTCGTATTCCTTGGCGAGGTCGTCCATTTCCTCAAGCGAAACGTTGAGCAGGGTAGCCATCTGGTCGATAAACGCGCCTGTACCTCCGGCGCAGGTGCCGTTCATACGAATCTCCATGCCGTTGGTCAGGAACAGGATTTTCGCGTCCTCGCCGCCCAGCTCAATAACAACGTCGGTGCCGGGAATAAAGGTATTGGCGGCAACTCGGGTAGCGTAAACCTCCTGCACAAACTCAATGCCGCAGTCCTGGGCAACACCCATGCCCGCCGAGCCCGACAGGGCTAAAGGAGCGTTCTCAACGCCTTCAATCTCACCGCGCACACGGTCGAGGATCTCGGCGATTTTGTCGGTGATCTGAGAAAGGTGCCGCTCATATGTGCTGTAAATCAGCTTGTTTTCATCGTTTAGCACAACGCACTTGATCGTGGTTGAGCCTATGTCAAGTCCTACCTTCAAAATAGAGCCTCCCAATATCCATTTACCTTATCTGATGGGCACAATGCCCCGAATTATCGCTAAATATTAATTCTTCACAATGTCAAAAACACTCTGCCTTACGGAAGAAAGGCTGCTTGAAGAGCTGCAGTCAAGCATAACAAGTACAAGCCCCCGTGATTTGCCGACGCAGAGCGTCGAGGTGTACGGCGGAAGATTTCCGTCGTGATACACAAAGCCGCTTTGGGCGTCGGGAATGATTCCGTAACCGTAGCCGCCGCTGTAATCCTGAGTCATCAGATTTATTACGCTGTCCGACAAAACCTTGTTGTCAATAAACTCATGTCCCCACTTTTCAAGGTCGACCGCGTTTGAAATCATATCGGCACAGCCGTAGCAAATACCCTTATAGCGGAACCATTCGTAATTCTCTCCGGCTTTTTCAACAACGCTGCCGCCGTTCCATGTATCGCCGAAGCCCGTTGAAGTCATGCCCAGCGGAGCAAGCATTTTCTGCTCAATATATTTTTCGTAAGGCATGCCCGCCGCCTTAGTTACAATTTCGGCAAGCAGCAGATAGTTGGTGTTGCAGTAGTAATTCTGCGTGCCGGGCGTAAAAATCAGGTCGCGGTTAAACACCCAGTTTTTTATGATTGAGCGGTTGGTCTCCGAGGAGTTTTCGGCGCTCATTGAGTAGGTTTGCTCGGGCGAGGCAATGCCGTCCGCCATAACTATATAATCGGGAATACCCGAACTCATGCACATAAGCTGGTGGATAGTTATTTCACCGGCGTGAGAGTATTCGGGGAAATACTTCTCAATCGAGGAGTTGATGTCAAGCTTGCCGTCCTCGTAAAGCATAAGCACCGCAGCGGCTGTAAACTGTTTTGATACCGAAGCAACACGGTAAAGATCGGTTATATTGTCTCCGCTGCTGTATACCTCGCCGCCGTTCTCGGTAAGATAGGCAACGCCTTCAAAGGAGTTTTCATCTATACTGCCCTTCAAACAGGAGCTAAACTGAGAATCGGTGTTTTTCAACTTGCCGCTTTGCTGTTCGGTTCCCTTTGGATTGGTGATTTCACCCTTTGGATTAGTAATATCTTTCTTAGGATTTGTGATATCGCCCTTTGAATTTGCTGAGGATCCCATCGTTTCATCCGCAGCGAAAGTTCCATTGCCGGCTGAGGCGCTGGATGACGAGCTGCTGTCATCGCCTCCGCAACCCGAAGCGATTCCGCACAAAAGCGCAATCGCAAGCAGAAGCGCCGCGGCTTTTTTCCCGATTCTTCTGTCCTTCACAAAGTCACCTCTATGCTTACTGTTTAAATAACGGGATATACTTTCCCAAAATACACATATCAATTAATTATAATATGTTTCAATTTGTTTGTCAATCTTTTTATTTCTATACCGGAAATATAGGCCTTTTCTAAAGTATTTACTATTTTTTTCGCCTGATACGGTAATCATATATTCAAAAATGTATATGAATTTAAAATCCAACACGAAAAAGCGCTGTCACACATAAATGTAACAGCGCCGGTATCACATCTTTTTAATACTTTTTCGCGATTATCAAACCGCCCGATTTCTCGGGCGGTTCAACTGATTAAGTGCATAAAATCAGTGTGCGGACTTGCCGCGGCTATCGCTTCGCGTTCGGCAGAGATTTCTTTATAAAGCTCATACGCCGTAAAATTTACGTTGGTTTCCGTTTTGACGGCCTTGAGGCCAACGGAAGCCTTTTTTCGTTTGAGCTGATCGAGGAAGACGCTTAATAATCCCCCGTTAATATCGGCAAGATATAGCATTTCCTCTGAAAAGTCTGAATTCTCAGCGCCTTCTCTATACTCTGACATGCCGAGAAGGTAGGAAATTTTGCAGCCGAAATCCTCTTTTGAAACCTCTGTGGCTTCCATGAAGAACTTGCGGCAAAGCACTTTTATCTTGACTGCCTTGCTTTTTTCGATGTTAAACATTAAGACTTCTGCCATTTTGTCACCCCTGAAGTACATCCGTTTATCAATCATATTTTAAGCCCAATTTAACCAAAAATCAATTAATTAAATTAACAAAATGACAGGCAGGCGTCAAATAAAAGATAAACAGTGCCTTTCCCGTGTAAAACACGGGGTATTCAGGTTTCACGGTATGGTCAGAGTTGTTCTCGAAGCCGCCGACGGATAGTCCGCAGTAGCTGAAGAAGTAAAGTCGAAACTTAGCGAAAAAGCGAAATCAATACGATAAACTGTTTTCAGAACCTTCTGAAGCGCGTTGATTTTTGCACATTGTCAGCATAACAAATACACATATACTATTTTACAATTTCATTATACTTCAAAAAGCGCAAAATGTCACTGGTATTATTGTATAATCATTTGCTTATTTTGTTTTTGCTCATTGTGCTATATGTTCATAATTTGCTCATATTATATGATTTTGCATTTACCGCTCAGCTATTATGAATTTAGTATATATATGCGCGCTTTTCCCAAAACCTAAAGTCAGGTTAAATATTGCTCCGATTCCTGTGATACAGCTTTCCAAATAATTCTGTTTATATTTTTTTGCTTAAAAAACAAAAAAGTCACCCGGGAAAGTCCACTCTCCCGGGTGCAATAAAAAGTATCAGTTTCTCATAAGGTGAATTGTTGTTTCCGCCTTTTCGATTATTCTTAAATCATTATCATAGGAGCACAGCTTGCGCGCCTGCTGCAGGTCAACCCAGATGTAGCTGTCGATTTCCTCCTCCTGAATCTTGACGTTGTCAGTAAACGCCCTTGCGAGGAAGAACACAACGCGCTTGCGTATTTTGCCGAACGGACAGTATTCGCTGATTTCACGAAAGTTTTTGACAATTGTTACGTCCAGACCGGTTTCCTCTTTTATCTCGCGGATTGCAGTTTCCTGCTCGGTTTCGCCATCCTCGATATGCCCTTTCGGAAAACTCCAGTACCTGCCGTTGTTGTTTTTTACCAGCAAAATCTTTGTGTTTTGCTTTGTCTTGTAAAAGATGATTCCCCCGCACGATTTCTCGTAAAGGCAGCGTATACTCTTTATTTTAACGTTTCTCAGCTTCGCGATAACCCTGCGGAGCTCGGGCTCGTAGAAAATCTCTCCGGGCTGCGCCACAATAAGCCGCTCTCCCGTCATGCCCTCAAATTCGGCAACGGCAACAACAACGCCGTCAAAGTATTCTTTTATCTTTTTGCGCGTTACAACATAAGCGCTTCGGTTGCTGATGCTCGCCGAGCTTACGTAGGCGGAATACAGCTCCTCGGCTATACTGCCGAACAAGGTGCCCCTGACGTTTTCCGCAATCATTTCCGTCGCCTCCTCTCATTATTATATACAGCTAGTTAAACAGACCCTCTATGCTTGAACGGTGATCTTCGTTGTTGGCGCTCATTACTCCGTTTAGGAACAGCACATCTGTAATGCCGTTGTTTCTGCAGTATGTCGCCAAATCATCGTTAACGGTGTTTCGGAAGCTGCGCAGATCCGCAACATGAACTTCCTCAAAGTTATTTGTAAGGTACGGCACAAAAGCGTTGCCGTAGCTCTCTTTTACAACAAGAATCTTTTTTCCGCTTTGCGCGTTTTCAGAGCTTGACTTCATTACGGTAAGCGGATTATCGCCGTAAATGAACACGCCGTACGCCAGCGCGCCCCCCGCTTCACCGTCAAAATACGGGCTGTCATAGGTTGTAACGCTGCCGTTTGCGTCGGTGATATCCATCGAAACCGAATATGGGAACTTCCAGTAATTAACCGTGTCGGTATCAAGACCGCCCGCGATGTTGCTGAGCGTGCCTGTAAAACCATCTATGCTCGCTTTTGTGCAGGTATCAAGCGAAAGCACGGGAAGCCCCAGCGTATCCGCAAACGCCGAGTAAGCGTAGTATGAGCCCAGTCCTGTCCAGTGGTGGTCGGATTTAAAGTAAATATATTCATTGCAGTGCTCAGACAAATAGTTATAAGCGTTAACGGGAGTTACCTTACTCTTATCCATTGCCGCGTAAGCCGCCTTAATGTTGTCCGCCTGTGAATTTGTGGAAACCTCATTCTTGAGACGCTGGGGAAGCCCCATTTCGGTATGGTTAGGGATTATCATGCTGTAAACATTAAATCCGGAAAGCTTGCCGGCAACGGTATTTATTGTGTCGGCATACCAGCCCGCTGATTCCTCGCTGCCGCCAAACAGCTCAAACCCCTCTTTGTTCCATACATAAATAACATTTTCAACATATCCGGTGGTATTATTGTCCTCGGGTTTTGCTATATTAAACGTGTCAATCGCGAGCTTGCTGTTATTATTTGTGTTCTTTTCATCAATCGGCTTGGTATCTGTATTGGCGCCGGTCGTTTCCGTATTGGAGCCGCCTTTTGATCCGCAGCCTTTAAGCGCGAGGGCAATAAGCGTAATCAGCAGAGCCAGCACAAGCAAAGCTGAAGTCACCATAATAATGCGGTTGCGCGTTCTTACGCGCATTCGGCGCTTGCTCGGCCTCCGCCTGTTGTACGACGGTCTGCCGTTATACGAGCTGTTTCTGCGGGCAGGCTGACGTCGGCGATAATCGCGGCTGTCCAGACTCTCATCAAAGTTATCAAAGTTGAAGTAATCCGAATTATTGCGGTCGCTCATAAATAATCTCCCATTCCATCTTAATTCAGGTACATATATAATGATTATACAACATAATCAGCCTAAAAACAATACAATGTGACATTTTTTTCGTACAAAACTTTATAATCGCAAAAAAGAGCGCCGCGGCCTTTTGCCGCGACGCACTTGAGAGAGATTATTATAATAAAGAAAGGAGATGGAAAATTAGGATTTATTGTTAATATGTTTATTAACTATATTGAAATATACCTTCTAACATCAGACGCCGCGTCTTTCGCGCACGTCCATAGTGTAGACATTACGGTTTTTGTCTACCATTGTAATTGAAATCATAGGAGCAAGTTCGTTGAACCGAACCAGAAAGCTCTCTTTACCGCCGTCGTGAATACCCGCTACAATTTGAAAGGCATCGTTTTCCTTTGCAAATTTCACAGCCGCCTTCGGCGCGTTGCTGCTGAAAATAACGGTCATATCAGCGCCCGCTCTTTTTGAAACACGGTTCAAGTACTCAAGCTGATCGCTTATTAAAGCGTAGTTCTCGGTTGGCATAAGTACGCTGAGAACATGCAGTTCACAATCGTGTTCCGCGGCAAGCTGTTCAGCCGCTTCAATTATTCGGTCACATTCGTATTGGCTTGTTACACAGGCAATTACCGACGGTTGATTTCCGAACATCGGTTTCACCTCCTTTGTTTTCTGTGACTATATACTACCCTTTTAATATGAAGGGAATATATTGAAAATGTGAAATCGGTGTGAATATTTTTCAAAAAAGACGTGAGCACCCGCGTTTCATTTTAAAAATCGCTTGTGAGTATTCAAGAGCATTTCAGAGTATTTTTGAGATATAAAGAGATTTTACCAAGCTAAATTAAATATTTTCAAAAAAGTGTTGACTTATGACCAAAACTATACTATAATCATAGAGCACGAAAAAAACAGGAGGAATGAAAATGTCAACATTTTTAGCAAAACCCACCGAAGTTGAACGCAGCTGGTATGTAATTGACGCTGCGGGCAAGCCCCTCGGTAGAGTTGCCGCTCAGGCTGCCGTGCTTCTCAGAGGCAAGCACAAGCCCACCTTTACTCCCAATGTAGACTGCGGCGACCATGTAATTATCATCAACTGCAAAGACGCTGTTCTGACAGGCAACAAGCTCACTCAGAAGAAATGGCAGCGCCACACAGGCTATATCGGCCATCTTAAAGAAACCCGTTACGATACTCTTATGGCAACAAAGCCCACCAAGGCTATGGAGCTTGCCGTTAAGGGTATGCTTCCCAAAAACACTCTCGGCAGAAACGCTCTTCTGAGACTCCGTCTCTTTGAGGGTGCAGAACACAATCATCAGGCTCAGAAGCCTCAGATGCTTGAAGCTTAATAAGGAGGCATAAATAATGTACGATAAGACACCTTATTTCTACGGTACAGGTAGAAGAAAAAGTTCCGTTGCCCGCGTAAGACTTTATCAGGGCACAGGCAAAATCACAATCAACGACCGCGACATCGACGATTATTTCGGTCTTGAAACACTTAAGCTCATCGTTCGTCAGCCCCTCGCTCTCACCGAGACCGACGAGAAGTTTGACGTTGTATGCCGTGTTTCAGGCGGCGGCGTTACCGGTCAGGCGGGCGCAATCCGTCACGGTATCTCAAGAGCGCTGCTCCAGTACGACACCGAGAACCTCCGCGGCAAGCTCAAGAAGGCAGGCTTCCTCACTCGTGACCCGAGAATGAAGGAAAGAAAGAAATACGGCCTCAAAGCAGCTCGTCGTGCGCCTCAGTTCTCCAAGAGATAACAACTTACTTTGTATCCTTTCCAAGGCTTTCCGTTATGGGAAGCCTTGTTTTCTTTCAGACCACAGAGGCGTCCTCGGAGCACAGCTCCTGCG
>OMYD01000089.1 GCA_900315195.1 uncultured Eubacteriales bacterium
TGTCATTCCCGACAAAACAGCTTCTTGCCATGGGCAAAAAAACACCCGAATAAAGTCCGCAGGCAACACAATATTTTATTTCGCCGTCATTCAGGAAACCTCCTGTTTGACGGCGGTTTTTTTATGATACGCCTATGCCCGCTTCATAAAAGAATTTTCGATAATACGTCAGGCGCAAAATTATAATATTTCTGCCTTTTGCTTCGCCATCGTTTTTGAGAATCCGACTTTGCGGTTTTCGTACTTGCCTTTGTAACACTTCTCTCGGTGAGGACAGCCCGCGCAGCCTTCGCAGACGTAATAGCTTTTTACAACCTCATAACCGTTCTGCGTTTTTCGTTTGCTGTTGTAGGCGTGATTTAACTTCTTTGCGTTCGGGCAAGTGAAATAATCGCCGATTTCGTCATAGCTGAGATTTTCAACACGGTAGATATTCTGCTTGTATTTGCGTGTTTTACGGATTTCGTAGTCGGCAGGTTTGATGTAGGCGTTTTGACCGTTCTTTTCCAGATACGTGTAGTTTTCCTCGCTGGCGTAACCCGCGTCTGCTATGATGTTGTCGTACTTCCTTCCGGTTCCTTTTCTTAGCCTTTCCAAAAACGGGATCAGCGTGGTGGTATCCGTAGGGTTTGGAAACAAACTCACACCGACAATGTACTCGCTTTCAACGCCGATCTGAACATTGTATGCCGGTTTGAGCTGACCGTTGCGCATGTGATCTTCTTTCATCCGCATAAAGGTCGCGTCGAGATCGGTTTTGGAATAGCTTTTCCGACTGCCGAGTATCGCTAAGTTTTCGTGGTATCGGTTAATCCTCTCGAGATACTCGTAAATACAATCGTAATCGCGCTGTAAGTTTGTTTTGCGCCTGCCTTTGCCATAAACGAATTTGATTCCGAGAAGATTTCTTGCTGTCAATAAAAATTCCACAACATCTGTTAATGAGGCTGTTTCAGACAGTCCGTATTTTTGACAAAGCCCGGGCAATTCGCTGTTGATTTTTGCGTTGAGCTTCTGCAAATTCTTTTCCACTGATTTTGCCCAGACAAAAGTGTAGCGATTAGCGTTCGCCTCGATTTTCGTGCCGTCAATGAAAATGTTGCGGAACTGAATCTCGCCAAGCTTGTGCAGCTTTTCAATGAGCTGAAAGAACAAGTCCTCAATGACGTCAGTAAGCCTTTCATTTTGAAAACGTGCAAACGTTGAATGATCAGGCGCCGGCTGACCTTGCAGCAGCCACATGAATCGAATGTCGGTTTTGCAGGCGCGTTCGATCGCCCGACTTGAATAAATGCCGTTCATATACGCAAATACAAGAATCTCAAAAAGAACAACTGGATCAATAACCCGCCAGTGCCGGAGATATTCGTCATACAGGCGAGTGTAATCCAAATCGTCACAGATTTCCGTAAGTTTCCACACCGGATCATTCTCGTCTATTAAAATTTCAAAATTTAACGGTAAAACCAGTTGATTTCTTAACACTTTCATTGTATAATTAACCTGCTTTCTGTGTGGTTTTGTTAGCACTTAAATTATACTATGAAAGCACTGACCGGGCAACCCTTTCGGGCTACCCGGTCTTTTACTTTTTATTAGGGCTTAATGCGACAGCCCCTTTATTTAATCCGGACCGTGGTACCGCGGCTTTCCGCGAGTTTTTTTGCCGTACTCAATCGCGTCCTTGGGACACAGATTTATGCATGCCATGCAGTGGGTACAGTTTGATTCCCACACAGGCTTTTTATCGCGCATGGTGATGTTATTAAGCGGACAAACCGCCGCGCATTTTCCGCAGCCTACGCAGCTGTCGGTAGCATTAAACGCTTTTGCTGAAACAAACAGCTTATAGTAAGGCTTTAGCACAAGGGGCGTAGACAGGCGCTCCCATGCTTTAGTGCCGGGGTCGGGCAACGCGCGGCTTTTGCTGATTGCGTCAGAAATCCTGTCAATATCGGGAAGCGCCGCCTCAATCTTTTTCCTGTTTTCCTCAGCGGTTCCCGTTTTAAAATAGGGAATGTAATTCTGCGGCATTTTCACCTGAGCCGTGCCAAGGTATATAAGCCCTTTTTCCGAGGCGGCCTTGCGGCAGTAAACGGGAGCCGCGCCCATTGCGCCCGCGCATGTCATAACAAAATAAGCGGGACAGCCTTCCGCAAACCTCGAGCGGCGGATAAAGTCCGTAAAAACAAGCGGAGGCGCCGAAACATATACGGGCGCAACAAACACACAGACCGCGGCTTTTGTAAAGTCAGCGCCCTTTCCCGAGCGTAGATATTCAAAGCAATCGAACAGCTCATCGCCCGTCGCGGCGGCAATACGCTGCGCGGCAAAGCGGCTGTTTCCCGTTCCCGAAAAATAAATAATCATATAAGCGGCTCCTTTTCCGACTGTAACCGTCAGAATTTTCTGCTCTTATAATACCCCAAAAGCTT
Organism: uncultured Eubacteriales bacterium; assembly: GCA_900315195.1. Taxonomy (GTDB): domain Bacteria; phylum Bacillota; class Clostridia; order Oscillospirales; family Acutalibacteraceae; genus Ruminococcoides. Next base: position 2,436 of record OMYD01000089.1, read on the forward strand.
CTGTTTGTCCATAACAACCGCCGCTGTCTGTAACGCTGCACGCAAAAAACGGCACGCCCGAAAGCGTGCCGTAAATTTTATAATTGAGTTTTGCTTATTCAGCGGGCTCCAGTTCGGAGAGCTGCTTGAGGTGAGCGTACTTCTGCTCTGCATTCTTTTCAGCCTCGCCGAAGAGCTTTTCTGCTCTTTCGGGGAAGGAACGGGTAAGAGCGTTGTAGCGAACCTCGCCCATGATGAAGTCACGGTAAGAAGCTGTGGGAGCCTTTGAGTCGAGCTGGAAGGGATTCTTGCCCTCAGCAGCCAGGCGGGGATCGTAACGGAAGGTGTTCCAGTAACCTGCGTCAACAGCCTTCTTCTCCTCGAGCTGAGCAATGCCCATGCCGCCCTTGATACCATGGTTGATACAGGGAGCGTAGCAGATAACCAGCGAAGGTCCGTTGTAGCTTTCAGCCTCAACAAGAGCCTTGAGAACCTGGTTGTTGTCAGCGCCCATAGCAACCTGAGCGGTGTAAACATAGCCGTAGCTCATAGCGATAGCCGCGAGGTCTTTCTTCTTAACAGCCTTACCTGCCGCAGCGAACTGAGCAACAGAGCCGATAGGAGTAGCCTTTGAGGACTGACCGCCGGTGTTGGAGTAAACCTCGGTATCGAATACGAGGATGTTAACGTTCTCGCCCGAAGCGATTACGTGGTCGAGACCGCCGAAGCCGATATCATAAGCCCAGCCGTCGCCGCCGAAGATCCACATTGACTTCTTAGCAAGCTCGTCCTTGTCAACGAGTGTCTTCTTAGCAAGCTCGCCAACCTTAGCGTCGTCCTGAACCTTCTCGAGCTCAGCGATAAGAGCGTCGGTTGCGGGACGTGAAGCTGTGGAGTCTGTGATAGTATCAAGATAGTTCCGGCAAGCAGCCTTCAGGTCTTCGCTGTCAGTTGCGTCCTTGATTTCGGCAACATAGCCTGCAAGTCTGCTGCGGATAGCGTTCTGACCGAGAGCCATACCAAGACCGAACTCGGCGTTATCCTCGAACAGTGAGTTCTGCCAAGCGGGACCGAAGCCCTTCTTGTTTGTTGTGTAAGGAGTTGCGGGAGCGGAAGCACCCCAGATCGATGAACAGCCTGTTGCGTTGGCGATGAACATTCTGTCGCCGAACAGCTGAGTAACCAGCTTAGCGTAAGGAGTCTCGCCGCAGCCTGCGCATGCGCCCGAGAATTCGAGCAGGGGCTGCTTGAACTGGCTGCCCTTAACGGTAGTAAACTTAAACTTATCGGCAACTTCGGGCTTCTCATCAAGAGTAAGCGCGTAATCGAAGACAGCCTGCTTTGATCTCTGAGAGTCGATGGGCTTCATAACCAGAGCCTTCTCGCCCTTCTTGCCCGGGCATACCTGAGCGCAAGCGCCGCAGCCTGTGCAGTCGAGGGTGGAAACGGTCATAGCGAACTTGAGTTCCTTCAGGCCGATCATCGGAATAGCCGCTGTTCCTTCGGGAGCTGCCGCAACCTCGGCGTCAGTCATGGGAACGGGACGGATAACAGCGTGCGGGCAAACAATCGCGCACTTGTTACACTGGATACAATTCTCTGACTGCCACTCGGGAACGTCAACAGCGATGCCTCTCTTTTCAAAGGCGGCTGAACCGTTGGGGCAGGTACCGTCAACGTGATCGGAGAACGCCGAAACGGGGAGCTTGTTGCCTTTGTAAGCGTTAACGGGTTTAAGAACGCCGTTTACATACTCAACCAGAGCGCCCTCGCCTGCAACCTTGTCGGCGATAGCGTCGTCAGCGGAGTTAGCCCACTCAGCGGGGATCTCAACCTTCTTAACGTCTTCCATACCGCGGTCGATAGCTGCGTAGTTCATGTCTACGATAGCCTGGCCCTTCTTCATGTAGGACTTCTTAGCGGCTGCCTTCATGTATTCCTTAGCTTCCTCAGCGGGAATGATGTCGGCGATCTTGAAGAACGCGGACTGAAGAACGGTATTTACACGGCCGCCCAGACCGATTTCCTTACCGATCTTGATAGCGTCGATGGTGTAGAAGTTGATGTTTCTCTCAGCGAGAATCTTCTTCATCTGACCGGGCAGACGCTTTGTGAGCTCGTCAACATCCCAAGCGCAGTTGAGCAGGAATGAACCGCCCTCTTTGAGGTCCTGAACGATGTCATACTTGTCAAC
>OMYD01000066.1 GCA_900315195.1 uncultured Eubacteriales bacterium
TTATCCGCCTCGGCAAAAAGCGCGTGAACCCCTTGTTCTTCATGGCTGTAAACGATATTCTCAGCGGCGTAAAGCGGTTCGGCATTATGCTTGTGACCTTCTTTGTGGGCGTTTCAATTCTTTTGGTAGTTCTCAACGTCTCAACGACCATGAAGAGCGGAAAGCTGCTCGACTGGATGAGTATGGCGAGGTGCGACGCCGCGATAGTTGAGAATCATACGATAGAAAAGTACATGGTAGATGACGGCAGAGAAAAGCTCAATGCCCGCATCGACCAAATCGAAGCCGACCTCAAGGCAAAGGGCTGGGACGCTGACTGCTTTGTTGAAACGCTCTCGACTCTTAACGTTGAAAAGGGCGGCGCAAGGGTCAAGACCAGCGGAATCGAGGGCATCGGCGTTACCCCGGATAAATACACCTACATTGAGGGCACGGCGCCTCAGAACAAAAGCGAAGTCGCGCTGTCATATATAGTAGCCGATAAAATAAACGCCGAAATAGGCGACACCGTTAATGTTATAACTTCAAAAGGAACGACCAAGTGCACGGTTACGGCTATTTATCAAAGCATGATGAATATAGGCGATAATATACGCCTATACCCCGGACAGTCAAACAGCTTCAGACACCTTGCGGGAATAAACGACTTCCAGGTGCGCTTTAACGATAACCCGAGCGAATCGGAGGTTTCAAGCCGCATTGAAACGCTGCGCGGGATGTATTCCGACGCTAAAATAATGACATCTGGCGAATACGTCGATTACTGTGTCGGCGGAGTCGGCGGAATCATGGAGAGCGTGGCTGCGCTTCTGCTGCCCATTATTATCCTTATCGACATTCTTGTTGCGGTACTTATGGAAAAGAGCTTCCTTGCAAAGGAGCGCGGCGAAATAGCTATGCTCAAGGCGATCGGCTTTAAAAACCGCTCAATAATCCTTTGGCAGACGCTCAGAATCGGAATTATTATGGTGCTGGCGACTCTGCTTTCAATAGCGCTTGCAAACCCGATCGGGCAGCTTACCACGGGCGGCATATTCCAAATGATGGGCGCTAAAACCGTTGTATTCAGCACTGACGTATTTAAAACATGTATTCTGTATCCCGCGATTATTCTTGCCGCAACGGTGTTGAGCGTTGCTCTTGCCGCGATGTCGGTACGCAAGGTTAATTCAAACGAAATCAGTTCTATAGAGTAATAAGAAAGAGGATTGTTATGGCTAAAATTATTGAAGTAAAAGACCTTTGCAAAACATATATCACAAACAAAAGACAGAACAACGTGCTGCGCAACGTCAGCTTCTCGGTTGACGAGGGCGAGATGGTGGCTGTAATGGGCCCCTCCGGTTCCGGTAAGTCAACCCTGCTCTACACGGTTTCGGGTATGGACAGCATGACCGCAGGCGAGGTAATATTCTCAGGAAGAAATATATCAAAGCTCAAGCAAAACGAGCTGGCGGAATTAAGGCTTGACGAAATGGGCTTTATCTTCCAGCAGATGTACATGCTGAAAAACCTTTCGGTGCTCGACAACATCATTCTGCCGGCGCGCCAGTCAAAGGCTAACACCCTCTCGGCAAAGGAAAAGCTCGAGTACGGCAAAGAGCTTATGCGCAGGCTGGGTATTATTGAAATCGCCGACAACGACATCAACGAGGTCTCGGGCGGTCAGCTCCAGAGGGCGTGCATCTGCCGCAGCATGATCAACAAGCCCAAGATGATTTTTGCCGACGAGCCGACGGGCGCTCTCAACCGCCAGAGTTCTGATGAAGTAATGGATGAGCTGTGCAAAATCAACGCGCAGGGCACCACGATTATGCTTGTAACCCATGACGCGAAGGTTGCCGCAACATGCTCAAGAGTGATGTATATTGTTGACGGCAATATCAAAGGGGTGTATAATAATACCGAAAGCGACGCGCGCAGGCGTGAGCGCGCTCTCAACAACTGGCTTATCGAACAGGGCTGGTAGTCATTGCCATGACGAGGCAGGACGCGAATCAGACGTTTGAGCGTAAAAAGACTTCTGTTCCCGCGAGATTGGGCCCGCCGTTGCGGAAATCTTTATCTCACATCAAGTTTTCCAAAGGCGCGCTTCGTGCCGCGTGGCGGCCGCGAATCAGATGTTTGCAAAAAAGGTGACTGTCACACCCGCGTTATGACACGCCATTGCAGAACTGTAATATATAATAAAAGCGAGTTAAAAAAATGACCGACATACTTGTAGTTGAAGATAATCTTGAAATGGCGGGGCTGCTCTGCGATTTTTTGAAGGCAGAGGGCTATGGCGTTCTGCACTGCGTCGACGGTGAAAGCGCTCTCGCTGAGTTTGAAAGCAGCGGCGCGAAGCTTATGGTGCTTGACATAATGCTGCCCGGTCTTGACGGGTTCGCGGTCTGCAAAAAAATCCGCGAGACAAACAACACGCCTATTATTATCGTCAGCGCCAAGGTCGAAAAGGACGACAAGCTCAACGGCCTTATCCTCGGCGCGGACGACTACATCGAAAAGCCTTATGACATCGACATTCTGCTCGCCAAAATCAAAGGCATTTTCGCGCGGCGCTATAATTCAAACGTTATCTCCGACGGCTTTTTAAAGCTCGACAAAAGCAAACGCAAGGCATACTTGGGCGAAAAGTGGCTTGACCTTACGCAGAAGGAATTTGACCTGCTTAGCCTGCTGGCCGAGAATTCGGGCAAAACGCTCGGCAAGGACTTTTTGTTCAATAAAATCTGGGGCTTTGACAGTTTTTCGGAGCCGCAGACGCTTACGGTTCATATAAAATGGCTGCGGCAAAAAATAGAGGAAAACCCTAAAAAGCCCACGCATATCGTAACGGTTTGGGGCGTAGGCTACCGCTATGAGAGGTAAGTATGAAGAGCTTTGTCAGGCTGCTGATTGCGGTTGCCGCGGTTTTGGCGGCGGCGTTTATCGGCGCTAACTTGATTATTAATAACTCAAACGAGGGCGGCGCAAGTCGCCCTTACCGCGTTGAGGCGGAGCGTATAGCGCTTAAAATCGAAAAAGGCGAGGACTACAGCTTATCCGATTACAGCACCATAACCGCCGTTGAAAAGCTCTCGGGCGGCTTTAAGAGCGGCGACAGCGACTTTCTTGTAAAGGAAATCGGCGGCGGGCTTTATCGCTTTGACTATAAATACCATTCCGACAGCGGCAATACCGCTCTGCTGTTCAATGTTTGCTTCGGCGTGGCGGCGGCTCTTGTTTTCGGCGTGCTGTTTTGGATTTATTTCGCGATTATAAGGCCGTTTAATAAAATAAGCGGCTATCCCGCCGAGCTTGCCAAGGGAAATCTCACCTTGCCGCTCAAGCAGAGCAGGGGCAAATACTTCGGCAAATTCATATGGGGGCTTGACCTGCTGCGCGAAAAGCTTGAAAAGCAAAAGACTGCCGAGCTTGCCCTGCAAAAGCAGAACAAAACAATGGTGCTGTCGCTCTCGCACGATATAAAAACGCCCCTTAGCGTAATTGAGCTGTACGCCAAGGCGCTTGAAAAGGGCTTGTATAAGGATGAGGAAAAGAAGCGCGAGGTTGCGCTGAGCATTAACGCCAAGTGCGAGGAAATCCGCGGTTATGTTGACGATATCTCAAAAACCGCTAGAGAGGATTTTATGGACTTGCGGGTAAACAACGGCGAGTTCTATCTTGCCGCGCTTGTTGACAGCGTAAGGGCATTCTACACCGATAAGCTTGACCTGCTCAAAACCGATTTTGAAATCGGGCGGTTCTCCGACTGCCTTGTCAGCGGCGATTTGGAGCGGGCTGTTGAGGTGCTGCAAAACATTATTGAAAACGCCGTTAAGTACGGCGACGGAAAAAGTATATCGGTATTTTTTGAAGAAGAGGACGGGTGTCAGCTTGTGCACGTCAAAAACAGCGGCTGCACGCTTAAAGACGCCGACCTGCCGCATATTTTTGAGAGCTTCTGGCGCGGCGGAAACGTAGGCTCAAACAGCGGCAGCGGACTGGGACTGTATATCTGCCGCACGCTCATGTATAAGATGAACGGTGAAATTTACGCTGAAATCGACGGGGATTATATAACCGTCACGGCGGTTTTCAATATGGCATAGCAACGTGACGTTGCATACGGCGCGGCCGCCACGCGGCAGGAAGCGCGCCTTTGGAGAAGTCGGTTTAATATAAAAACAGGTATAACGGCGCAACTTAAATTTTAGTAACGGAAGAAATGTAACTCGCAATAAATATAATAAAATCCGCCGCAGCCAAAACGGTTGCGGCGTGTTTTTTGCTTAATTATAAGTGAACAAATATGCAAGCGAAAGCCTCCCTTTATAAGGGAGGTGGCACGGCATTTATGCCGTGACGGAGGATTTTCATAGAAGAAATCGCATTTTTTAAATCCTCAGTCAGCTTCGCTGACAGCTCCTTTATGAAAGGAGCCTTTATTTCTGCGGGATATGATGCGCCGTTGCAGAAACCTTTAAATTATTAAAAGTTATCCAAAGCCGCGCCGGATGCAACGTCACATTGCTTCTGCTCTGTTGATCGCGTTAAGAACTCCAAGCACGGACGCGATGTTTACGTTTGAGTCGATTCCGATACCGAAGATATTCTTGCCGTCGGGCTTCTGAAGCTCGATGTAGGAAACCGCCTTGGCGTCGGAGCCCTCGCCGATAGCGTGCTGGCTGTAGCCTCTGAATTTATAGCGGTTAATGCCGATTTTTTTCAGCGCGTTGAAGAACGCGTCGATAGGTCCGTTTCCGGTGCCATCGAGCTTGATCTCTCCCGCGCCTTCAACAAGCAGTCCGCCCTTGAAGGTTACGGTGTCCTTGCCGTCCTCGCTCTCCTCGTAGATCTTGCGTTTGGTGAGCTTAAACTTTGCGGGATGATTGAGGTAGTTTTCCTCAAATACGTCAAACAGCTCTTTGGGGATAAGCTCGCGTCCCAGAGCTTCGCACTTTGCCTGAACCAACGCGGAAAACTCGGGGTGCATTCGCTTGGGCAGGTCGTAGCCGAAGTTGTTGCTCATTACAAACGCCGCGCCGCCCTTGCCTGACTGCGAGTTGATTCGGATAATCGGCTCGTACTCTCTGCCGACGTCGGCGGGGTCGATGGGCAGATAGGGGATCTCCCAGTATTCGGTGCCGCTTTCGCGCATGTACTGATAACCCTTGTTTATAGCGTCCTGGTGCGAGCCGGAGAACGCTGTGAATACCAGCTCGCCGATATACGGCTGACGCGGATCGATCTTCATATTTGTGCAGCGCTCATAAATGTCGCGCAGGTGGGGAAGATTTTTGAAGTCCAGCTCGGGGTCAACGCCCTGGGTGAACATATTAAGTCCCATCGTTACGATGTCCATGTTGCCGGTGCGCTCGCCGTTTCCGAACAGCGTGCCCTCAACTCTTTCGGCGCCCGCAAGCAGCGCAAGCTCGCCCGCCGCAACGCCGCAGCCGCGGTCGTTATGGGGATGAACGCTGATGATTGCGGCGTCACGGTGTTTAAGGTGACGGATAAAATACTCAATCTGGTCGGCGTATGTGTTCGGGGTGCACATTTCAACCGTGTTGGGCAGGTTGAGGATAACGGGGTTATCCTTTGTGGAGCCGAGCTCCTCAATAACTCTGTCGCAGATTTCAACGGCGTTGTCGGGTTCGGTGCCGCTGAAGCTTTCGGGAGAATACTCAAAGCGGATATTAGCGTCGCCCGTGTATTCATCGGTGAGCTTTTTGATCAGACGGGCGCCCTCAACCGCGATGTCGATTACGCCCTGCATGTCGGTTTTGAAAACGACCTTGCGCTGTAAGGTCGAGGTTGAGTTGTAGAAGTGAACGATAACGTTCTTCGCGCCCTTGATTGCCTCAAAGGTCTTGTGAATAAGGTGCTCGCGCGCCTGAACAAGAACCTGAATTGTCACGTCGTCGGGAATGTGATTGTTTTCAATCAGCTCGCGGCAGATCTCATACTCGGTTTCCGAAGCGCTCGGGAAGCCGATTTCAATTTCCTTAAATCCCATGTCAACAAGCGCGTGGAAGAACTCAAGCTTTTCCTCAAGGTTCATCGGGTCAATAAGCGCCTGGTTGCCGTCGCGCAGGTCAACGCTGCACCAGACAGGCGCTTTTGTAATTGTCTTGTTCGGCCATGTGCGGTCGGGCAAGTCGATTTGCTTAAACGGAATGTACTTCTGATAAGACGGTTTCATTTTGATAGCCTCCATATGACATTGCTGAAATTCAATGTTCCGTGTCATGAATTCCGCATTACAAAAGAACGCCCCTTAAATGCAATCGCAAAATTGCAATAAGGGACGAAAAATTCGTGGTACCACCCAAATTCAAGCATACGTCGCCGCATACTCCTTACAGACTTCCAACAAAGTCCTGACCGATAACGCAGTCCTGCGTTCCGCGCTAAAAAGTTCACGCGAAAAACTCGGGGATGAGCTATACATATAAACCTTCACGCTGCCTTTCACCAACCGTCAGCTCTCTGAGGAGAATAATTTATATCTTGTTCCCGTCACTGTCTTTAAGGGGTTTTCTGTTGTACATTCTATTATATAGAGCGGATTTGAAAATGTCAAGGCTTTTTTTGCGGTGTTTTTGATGACTTAAAGGCTTTTTTCTTTAATCTTTCCGAAAGTCCGAAGGTTCCCTCGGTGGCAAGCAGCATATAAAGCGGAGTGAAGTTAAACGGGTAACGCGCGTTTGTCTCCCAAATTATAAAGAAAACCACCATGCCGAAAACAGCTATGCGGAAAAGCAGCGTAAGCCCCGCCTTGCCTTTTCGCCGCGCGCGCAGCGATGAATACGCTATCATAAACATCAAAAACATCTGGTATCCGAAGCTGTAGGCAAAGAACGCGAACCTGAACTTTCCGTCGTACAGCACAAACTCATGCAGAAGCGTCCGATGCTTGTTATGGCTCAGGTAGTTTGCTATGTAGTAGGTGCCGTCCATATATGTCCAGACCGCCTTGCGTCCAAGGTGCCCCGCCAAACCGACCGCACCCATATCGCTTATGCGCTTGCCGATTTCTTTCAGGTTTTCCTCCCGGCGCTCCGATTTTGAAGAAAGGCTCTTTGAAAAATCGCTGTCCTCCTCGTTAAAAGCGCCCATGTCTTTAAGCCCCATCATCACCCAGTGGGTCGCGGGGAACTGATAACGCCGCGAGGATTCCTCCGAGATAATGCCCGAGCTTTTCAGCGCTGCGGTAAACGAGGCGAAAAGTACGCAGAAGCTTAAAAGTATCGCCGCGCCCGCTTTTGCCGCGCGCTTAATGCCGTATTTTATAATAAGATAAAGCAGCAATGCGGGAATAAGAACAATAACGCTGCCCTTTATCTTAAAGCCGACAAAGCAGAGCGCTCCGCTAAGCAGCAGAAGCAGCAGTTTTTTGCCGCGTGTTTTGGATTGAACGGCGGCGACAAAGGCATATACCGTTCCGATTACAAAGGGAATTGAATATGAATCGGTATAAAAATACGCGGTGTAGGTATAATACGGAGTGAATAACGCGCATAGAGCAAGCGTAAACAGAGCCTTTTTTTCGCCTAACACTCTGCGCGAGGTCAGAGCCGTCATTAAAACAGCGCCGTTGATACAAAGAGTCCCGAAGACAGTCAGCGGCAAATGCGAGGTCGTACCGGTCAGCTTGTATATAAGCGTGTTAATAATAAGATATACAAGGTTGTTCTGATACCTGACTATATAATGCGTGTTGAAGTCAGAGTCAATACAGTCAAATGAGTTGTTTTTAACAATCCTTTGCGCGTAGCTGTCGATTATGGAAACGTCGGTTACGGGGTTCATCTCCAGACAGAACATGAACACAAGCTGAATTGCAAGCATAATCCCGACGCAAATGAAGATAATTCTTGTGTTGGTTTTGCGCTCGCTCAGTTTGTCCGAAATCCCCGGCTTAGAAAGAAACCTGCTCAGACAAATAAAAGCGAACAGAATAAACGCAAAGCTCAGAATCAGCACCGCAAACCTGATAACGACGATCGCGGCGGGCATCGGGTACTCGGTGCCAAGCTCGCCGAAAACCGCGACGGCAATCATGCCCCCGATAAGGGTTAAGGTGAATAAGAAAATATAAAAAGCAAAAAATCCTCTGTTAAATATATTTGCTGTTTTTTGAGACAAAGATGTTTTTTCCATAGTTTTTTTAATCTGATTTCCGAATCGGTTTTTTTGATTTGTTAAACCTATTACTAAAATTATATAGAAGATAAAGTTCAGTGTCAAGAAACAGAAAAATTTTTAAAAATCCAAAAAAAGGTATTGACAAATCGTTTGCTCTGTAATATAATAGCAAAAGCGCACTGAGAAATACGGCAAACAAAAACGCCGATAAAACTCGGAAAAAGGCGCAAAAGGACCTTGAAAATTAAACAACGAAAAGAAAGAAACCCGTAATGACTTTGAGTTGAGAAATACTCAAGAAATTACAGTGAGTACACA
>OMYD01000125.1 GCA_900315195.1 uncultured Eubacteriales bacterium
ACAAAGGTTGTTCCGCCTGTGATAAGAATTTTCATAACTACTCCTTTCAGAATCAAGCCCATTTTTCATCAATATAATTCTATCACGAATCCGAAAATATGGCAATAGAAAACGCCGCCAAGCAGGAGGGTTCCGACTTGGCGACTTGGTTATTATTCGGTTTTGGAATTATAATGCGGTTATCAATACAATAAAACGTGGCTCTGTAATATTGTTTTGCAAGCCTAGGCTTCCACTAATTCGTTCATTTTTTGATATAATTCCGGAAATTCTTTTCTAAAGGATAAATACGGCTTATAGCTTCCGTCCTTTGCAAAAAAATGAGAGCTGACGCCCTTGTAGCAGAGCTCGTTTGTATCGGTGTTGATGATCTCATAGGCAAAGCTCATCTTTACGCCCTTAAATCCGGTCAACCGCATAACCACCTTGAACGGATCGTCGTAGCGCAGGTAATTAAGAAATTCTCCCGAAGCGGAAACGCAGGGGATGATGACTCCCGATCTTTCAAGCTCACTGTAAGTGATGAGATTATCGCCCAGCCAATCCATTCGGGCGTCCTCAAGCAGACGCAGATAGTTAGAATGGTGCACTACGCCCATTCGATCGGTTTCATAATATTTTACTCTTCTGTGGTATTCCCAACTCATAACGGCTCCTTAACAAATCTTAGTTCTGTCAATGCTTCTTATGTCGGTGCGTTTGATTTTTCCGCTTATGGTTTTCGGCATTTCGTCGGCAAATTCCAGCACCTGAATATGCTTGTAGGAAGAAACCTTTTTGTTGACAAAACGCTTGATTTCTTTTTCGAGCTGTTTGCTCTTTTCAAAACCGTCGGCAAGCTTTACCGTTGCTTTGATAGCCTGTCCTAAGCGTCGGGAATACCCGTGACCGCGCATTCCAAAACAGCAGGGTGTTTCATCAATACATTTTCGATTTCAAACGGTCCGACGCGGAAGCCTCTTGTTTTGATCAAATCGTCTATTCTTCCGACATACCAATAGAATCCGTCTTCGTCCTTATACGCGGTGTCGCCTGTGTGATAAACGCCGTTTCTCCACACGCTTTCGTACAGCTTTTCATCACCGCAATAGCCCATAAATATACCGTACTGCTGCTTTTGCGGCACGACTACGATCTCGCCGACCTCGTTCTCCTTAAGCTCGTTGCCGTCTTCGTCAACTATCATTGTATTGTACAACGGCGTCGGCTTTCCGAGCGATCCGGTCTTTGACTCTGTACCGACAAGATTACCGAGCATAAGCACGGACTCTGTTTGACCGAAGCCTTCCTTTAAGCTCAAACCCGTCTGCTCATAAACCTTTTCAAACACAGAGGGATTCAAAGCCTCTCCGGCGGTGGTCAGGTGCTCCAGCGCCGATAAATCATACTTGCTCATATTACGCTTGATAAAATAACGGTAAACCGTCGGCGGCGCGCAAAAAGAGGTAACCTTGTATTTCTCCATTATCCGCAGCAGCTTGTGCGGTGAGAAGCTGTCAAAATCGTAAACCATAACAGCGTTTCGGCTACGGTCAGGTGAAGCCCGTTTTCACGGACGTTCTGCCAGTATTTAGCGGTGATTATGTGCGAAAGCGAGTAGGTGTGATTATGCACGACTGCTTTAGGGTAGCCTGTTGTGCCGGAGGTAAAGTAAATCAGCATAGGTTCTTCCGCTTTGGTATCAACAGGCGTGAAGCTTTCGTCTGCCGAATCTATCAGTTTTGTCAGATTGATTGCTCCGGGCAAATCGCGGCGCACAACGAACACTGATTCTAACTGCCGTTTTTGCGCTGCGGCTTCAAGCATATCCTCGGCTGTGCTGCCGTCCGGAGTACAGATCGCAAAACGAATATCCGCTGTTTCTATGCGATAGGTAATATCGTCAACTGTCAGCATATTGGTCGCCGGAATGGCAACCGCGCCTAATTTATGGAGTGCCGGTACAATATACCAGTACTCATAGTTACGCTTCAAAATAACGAGCACTTTATCGCCTTTTTTAACGCCTTGTGCTTTCAGCGCATTTGCCGCTTTATTGCTCAGCCGGCTTATGTCGCCAAATGTAAATGTTTTTTCAACCTTGTCAGGGTTAGTATAGACAAGAGCCCTGTCGCAGGGTGCAAGGCGAGCCATCTCATCAACTACATCATAGCCGAAATTATAGCTTTCGGGTACGTTCAGCTGAAAATCAACTAATAAACCGTTTTTGTTTACCGTTGGGGTACAAAAGTTTTTGAATAACTGCATAATTATTCTCCTTAAATAAATGGAATAATCATGACTGTACAGTTCATTAAAGGTTGATCGTCACCAACCGTCATCATTATAAAGAAAGAGTTGAAGAAAGTCAACAAATCGGCTATGCAAATTATC
>OMYD01000069.1 GCA_900315195.1 uncultured Eubacteriales bacterium
AAAGCGTGAGGCTCTTAACGGAAAAATAAAAATCGAATAGGATAACAAAAATTGCTATAGATTTCCGTAACGAATCTATAGCAATTCTGTTTTCAATTATTCAGTTATAGAGTAGGTTACAAACACATCCGTATAATCCTTAAGTGCCTTTTCTTCCTCTGTCAGCTGATTAAAGGATTCGGAATGCGCCGTGCCGAAATTGGTAACAGTTGTGCCGATATGAATAGATTGCTTTTGTGCCGTTCCATCATCAAATGTTACGGTGCAGTAAAGAGTATTTCCTATCATTGAATCCAACTGCTTTGACTTAGCTTCAAGGCTTTCATCATCCGACACAGGTTCAACTGTGCTCTTGCCGACAATTCCGATTGCACAGCCGTCAGGATTCTGGTTGTCGTAAGCAAGCGTAATGGAGGAATACTTTTTGCCCACATAACTGTTCAATAGTTTCTCCTCCAACGAGTTGGTTTCAACGACGCTTTGACCTTCATTCTCCATCGCAGTTTCAAGCACTTTCATATCATCCGCAATATGCGTCTGATCAAACAAGGTGTCAATGCTTTCACTTACTACATCGCCGTCAATAACGGGATTATTGTCCTTGCGGCAGTGGACGGCAATTGCGTCCTTATCCACAGAATAGGTAACGCTCTTGATATGCTCGCCTTTTACGTAAAGAGGTAGGTCTATATAATACTCCATTCCGTCATCTTTTTGTGCAATACTCATGCCGCCTTCTCCTAATCCGACAGATACGGGATTGTCCTTTGTAATCTCAGCCGCATTGACCGTCATAACGAATGAGTTAGCTTTACCGCCAAACAGGTTAAATCCAATGACAGCTCCTGCTGTGACCGCAACGGCAAGTGATGCCGCAACCGCGCCCTTTATCCATTTTTTCATGTGAATCACTTTCTCCTTTTTTTCAAAGCTTTCTGCTGTTTTCAGCATTTTTTCAACGGCTCCCTCGGGAGCTTTTATTTTGCTGACCGCTTGTGTGTATCGGTTATGATACATGAGAGTCCTCTCCTTCCGTAAGTAACGCCTTCAGCTTTTTTCTTGCGCGCTGTAAATATGAGCTGACGGTGTTAGGGTTTTTGCCGAGTATTTTTGCAATTTCCGCAATCGTGTAGGATTCATAATAATAGAGGTAAATAATATTGCGGTAGTCCTTTGGTAGCTGCCGGATTTCCTCCATTATTTCTGATTGCTCAGGAGCTTCTAAGTGGGTATAGTCCTCCAGAGATTCGCTCCGCCTGCGCCACGCAAGCCTGTGAAGGCTGTTGCATTTATTGATTGTAACGCGAATCAGCCACGCCTTCAGATGTTCGGAATCTCGTTGCTTGGGACATTTTGTCAGCAGAGAAATACACACGTCCTGTAAAATATCCTCCGCGTCTGCGATATTACCTAAATTGTGAACGGCAATTCTATATATCATGTCAGAATACTGCCTGATAATTTGTTCTGCTTCTTCGGTACCGAGCTTAGACATAAGAACCTCCTTTCACCTATAACACGTTTGAGAGGGTTGGATTTCGTGCAGAGAAAGTAAAAAATATAGTATAAAATGATATAATTATCCCCTGCTGCATTTCGGCAACAGGGGTAATTTTCATTCTGTTAAGTAGTTTTTCATCAGATCCCGTCCTTTGCTTAGACGGCTTTTGACGGTACCTTCGGGTATTTTCAGGATTTGCTTTATCTCCTTGATGGTGAATTGCTCGATATAATAGAGCACGACAACCTGCCTGATTTTAACAGGCAGGCTCTCGATCGCCATGCGGATTTCGGTTGATGCTTCGGCACTGTCTGACGAAATATCGGTATCGTGCAGCTCTATTGTTTTCGCGGCGGACTTGAGCTGCTTGTTGCAGACATTTATCAAAATCCGCACCAGCCATGTTTTGAAATATTCCTCGTGCTTTAATGTGCCAAGCTTTTCAAAGGCGGGGAGGACAGCCGTTTGCACGGCGTCCTCGCAGTCCTTTTCATTTCTGAGCATGGACATCGCTACGCGATACAGCGTCGATTCGCTGTCAAGAATGAGGTTGCTGAAGGTTTCTCGCGTCATACTGCACCTCATTCTTTTATTTTAACACAGTCGTTGCGGAAGTTTAGCGTTATATTCTCCGCGTCGTCGTCAATCGTCTGCTCATCCTGTGAGTTGAAACGCAGATAAGCGTTGTCCATTACATCATCGTCAATAACGACACCATAGGTTAAGGTGCGCGTTTCGCCTTTACTTATGTGGAGAACGTTGCTTTCATCGCCGGGTGTAGAGCAGACAGTTGCTGCGTTGCCATAGAGAACTTCTTGCATAACGCCGTAAGCGTCCTCCTCGCCGTTGTGACGGTAGCTGCCGTCCTTGTCTTTTATCAGGATAACGGGCGTGAAATCTCCCATAACATCAAAATCGGCATTCGGGAAATCCGTGTTCTGCGTAATTTCTACTGTTACAGCAAAGAAGTGACGATTATCCTGAGTGTCCCATGTTTTGCGCTGTGAATTTACACCGTCCGCATCGGTGAAATTATGACGGATATAGGGAGTAATACTTGATGATGTTGTCAAAATCCTTTGCGGGTTCAAGAGAAAAAACATAGTGCGGCGAGTTCACGCCTTGCTCTGTTTTTATGGTTTTTATGTTACATGATTTTGATGTGACGGTCGGCAGGAGGAGTGCTTTCAAAGTAAGCTCTCGCCTTTTCTTCGTCGAGCGCAACCTTGAACATCTCTTCCCAATCGACCTTGTGACGAGCCGCCGCCATAGCGTCGTCGCGTTCTCTTGCGTGAGGAACACCCTTTGCGATGTCCGCGGCGTGCGCGGCGATACGGCTTGCAATTATTCCCTCCTTAACATCGTTGAGGTCGGGAAGTCTGAGGTGCTCTGCCGGAGTTACATAGCAGAGGAAATCTGCTCCGCTTGCAGCTGCGATCGCTCCGCCTATGGCAGAGGTGATGTGGTCATAACCGGGGGCTATATCGGTCACAAGCGGTCCGAGCACATAGAACGGAGCGTTGTGGCAAATCCTTTTTTCAAGCTTCATATTAGCTTCAATTTCGTTCATAGCCATGTGTCCGGGACCTTCTACCATGACCTGAACGTCCTTAGCCCAGGCTCTCTCGGTGAGTGCTCCAAGCTCGATAAGCTCTGAAATCTGTCCTGCGTCGGTGCTGTCGTCAATGCAGCCCGGTCTGAGCGCGTCACCGAGGCTGATGGTTACGTCAAACTCGCGCAGTATTTCAAGAACTTCATCATAAAATTCATAGAACGGGTTTTCGTTGCCCGTCATCATCATCCACGCAAAAAGGAGCGAGCCGCCGCGTGAAACAATGTTCATCTTGCGTTTATCGCGCATAAACGCTTCAACCGCTCTGCGGTTTATGCCTGCGTGAATTGTCATGAAGTCAACGCCTTCCTCGGCATGAGCGCGTACAACCTTGAGAAAATCCTTTGCGCTTATTTCAAGCAAATCCTTTTCAAGATAACCGATAGCGTCATACATAGGAACAGTGCCTATCATAGCAGGCGATTTTTCAATTAGCTCCTGACGGAAGGTGTTGGTCTTGCCGTAGTTGCTTAAATCCATAATAGCTTCGGCTCCGAATTTAAGCGCCATGTCAACCTTTTGCATTTCAACGGTGTAATCCTTGCAGTCGCCCGAGATGCCGAGGTTAACATTGATTTTTGTGCGCAGTCCCATTCCTATACCTTCGGGTGAGATGTTCTTGTGATTAATGTTGCAGGGAATCGCGACAACGCCTTTTGCGACAGATTCGCGGAGCTTTTCGGGATCCATATATTCCTTTTCCGCAACAATTTTCATTTCGGGTGTGATAATGCCTTTTTTAGCGGCTTCCATCTGTGTTTTGTATTCTCTCATTTTTAAACTTTCCTTTCAGTCAGATAATTAAAGTACACCTCTAAGCAAATTTACTGTTAAGGTCAAACGCGTGGTTCATCGGTCCGCTTCCCCTGCCCAGATTCAGCATTGCGGCAAGCGCGCCCGAGATATATTCCTTTGACCTTTGCACAGCTGTTTCAAGGTCATAGCCTTTGGCAAGATTTGAAGCTATGGCGCTTGAAAGAGTGCAGCCTGTTCCGTGTGTGTTGGGATTATTGATCCTTTTGCCCTCAAACCATTTGAAGCTGCCGTTTGAGTACAAAAGATCGTTAGCGTCGTTTATGCTGTGACCTCCCTTTAACAGCACTGCGCAGTTGTATTTATCCCCTATTGCCTTGGCAGCGTTTTCCATTTCTTCCGGGGTTTCGATTGCAAGTCCGCTGAGGACCCGAGCCTCGGGAATGTTGGGAGTTACAACCGCCGCAAGCGGCAAAAGCTCCTTAGCAAGAGTTGAAACCGCTTCGGTCTGCATCAGTTTTGCTTCGCTGGTTGAAACCATAACGGGATCAACAACAATGTTTTTTGCGTTGTAAAACCGCAGTCTGTCAGCAATTACGCGGATCAACCCGGAGCTTGAAACCATTCCGATTTTAACAGCGTCGGGGAAAATGTCGGTAAATACCGCGTCAAGCTGCTGTTTTAAGAATTCGGGAGTTGCTTCCTGAATAGCTGTTACGCCGGTGGTGTTTTGAGCTGTAAGCGCCGTAACCGCGCTCATGGCGTAAACACCGTTAACAGTCATCGTTTTTATATCTGCCTGAATACCGGCGCCTCCGCAGGAATCGCTTCCCGCGATTGATAATGCTGTTTTCATGTGATACCTCTTTTGCATTATTTTTATTGAGCGGCAAAGAGTGGTGCCCCCGGTTTACCGCTTTTTATTATTTTTCGGCGACAGCTTTTGCTTTTTCTTTAAGCTGTTGTGCCGCCGTTTTTATATCGTCAGCAGAGAAAAGTGCTGATACAACAGCAATTCCGCTGATTTTATTACATTTTATTTGTTCAATGTTTTTAAGATTTATTCCGCCGATCGCCACCGAAGGGATACTAACCGACGAGGCAATTTGGTTAAGCTGTTCGTTTGTGATCCGGACAGCATTTTGTTTGGTGGAAGAAGGAAAAACAGCGCCAATTCCGAGGTAGTCCGCACCCTCGCGCTCGGCTTTTTGCGCCTGTTCAACGGTCTTTGCCGTCGCTCCGATTATAAAGCCTTCCCCTGTCTGTCTGCGAATTTCGCTGACAGGCATATCCTCGATTCCCACATGTATACCGTCCGCCCCGCTTTTGAGCGCTACAGCAAGGTTATCGTTAATTATCAAAGGCACTCCGCGGCTTTCGCACAGTTCTTTAAGCTTGATTGCCTCTGAGATAAATTCCTCATCGCCGAGGTTCTTTTCCCTGAGCTGAACCATTGTTACGCCGCCTTCAAGTGCTTGCCTTACCTGTTCATATAAAACGCCGAAGTCCGCACTTTTTCTGTCGGTTACGGCGTATAATAACAGATCATCTTTGCTAAAACTCATAGTTTACTCCGTAAATTGTTTAATATAAAGTTTAGGGTTTTCGCAAGTCATAAAACCGCTCATTACACACGCGCCCTTTGCTCCTGCTTTTATAACGTCGCTGTAATTAAGCGGGCTTATTCCGCCGAGTGCATAAACAGGAATGTTAACGCTGCGGCAGACCTCCCTTAAAAAGTCAGTCCCCTTCCCTTTTAAGCCTTTTTTGCAGTCGGTTTCATAAATATTGCTTGCGGTTATGTAAGTACAACCGAGCTTTTCGGCTTCCTTTGCCTCGCTGACCGTGTGACAGGACGCGCCGAGCGTTTGAAAAAAAGACCTTTCGTCCTTATCCATTGCGCGCAGGATCTGCATGGGAACGTGGATACTGTTTATGTTCAATTCAAGAGCGGATTTTTTAAAGCTGTGCAAAATAAGCTTCGTGTTGTTCTTAAAACAGATATTATATGCAACCTGAGCAAGCCTTGTGTACTCACCGGCGCTCAAATCCTTCTCACGCAGAATTACAGCCTTTGGGTGTGAGGAAGTTATTTTTTCCAGTCTTTTAAAAAAATCCTCACGGCACAGCTTTCTGTTTGTTATACAAATCAACTCAGACATACAGATAGTCGTTTAAAACAGGCTGCAAGCCTTCGCCGGAAATATCGGAGTACATTTTGTTAAGGCTGCGGCTGTCGTCGATCTCAAACTGTTCGTCGCCCTGTAAAGAATTTTTCTGCTTACCGCTGTATTTGGTTTCGTGGTCGCCGATTCCGGTAGAAACACCGGCGGAAACCTTTGTCGCGGCAATTTTTACGATTCCGTTTCTGAACTGCGCGCTTTCTCGTGATGAAACTGTAATTCCGGCAAACGGCATAAAGATCCTGTAGGCGCAAATAATCTGACACAGCTGAGTTTCGTGAACGTCAAGCGGACTGATTTTATCGTTATTAATAATAGGTCTTAGCCTTGGGCATGAAAGCGATATTTCAGCGTGCGGGTATTTTCTTTGAAGGAAATATGCGTGAAGCCCGGTAGCGAGCGCGTCCTTTCTGAAATCAGATAGTCCGAGCAAAGCGGAAAACGCCACTCCCCTCATTCCGCCCATTAACGCGCGTTCCTGAGCGTCAAAACGGTACGGCCATACACGTTTATGACCGGCAAGGTGCAGAGTTTCGTATTTATCGGTGTCGTAGGTTTCCTGAAAAACGGTGACGTAATCCGCTCCGCATTCGTGCAGATAACGGTATTCATCGGTATTAACAGGATATATTTCGAGCCCTACCATACGAAAATACTTACGGGCGAGCTTGCACGCCTCGCCGATGTATTCCACACTGCTCATGCTTCTGCTTTCACCGGTGAGGATCAAAATCTCTTCCATTCCGCTTTCGGCAATTACCTTCATTTCATGCTCGATTTGTTCGTAATTGAGCTTCATGCGGTTTATTTTGTTGTAGCAGTTAAAGCCGCAGTAAACACAGTAGTTTTCACAATAATTTGCAATATACAAAGGAGTAAAAAGATATACGGTGTTGCCGAAGTGCTTGCCTGTTTCAAGTCTTGCTTTTTGCGCGATCTGCTCCAAAAAGGGTTCGGCGGCAGGCGAAAGCAAAGCTTTAAAATCTTCAATTGTACAGCTTTCGTGCTCCAAAGCCGCCTTTACATCCTTAGCGGAATATTTGCCGTAATCAAAGCTTTTAACCTGCGTCATAACGTTTTCGCAGACGTCAGAGTTTATTATCTCCATACCTTCCATATATTCCATATGGTTTGTACGGTATGAACGGTCGTTTTCGAGCCTGTGTTTTTTTTCGAGTGCGGCAGGCGACAGCTTGTCGGAATCTATTAAAAATTGATTTTCCATTGCTTCACCTTAGTTGCGTAAAAATCCGGTTAACGGGTCTGACGCCGAAGCTCCTCTGGTAAGTACTCTTCCCAGTCCCGAAAGATATGCTTTTCTTCCTGCTTCTATAGCGTGCTTAAAGGCGTCCGCCATCAGCGGAAGGTCGCCTGCGGTTGCAAGAGCGGTATTTGCCATAATAGCCGCTGCGCCCATTTCCATAGCTTCGCAGGCTTGGGATGGTTTGCCGATTCCCGCGTCAACTATGATCGGAAGGTCGATTTCATCAATAAGGATCTGAATAAATTCCTTTGTGGCAAGTCCTTTGTTTGAGCCGATCGGAGAAGCGAGCGGCATTATTGTTGCAGCTCCGGCATTTACCAAATCGCGTGCGACATTTAAGTCGGGATACATATACGGCATTACTACAAAGCCCTCGTTTGCGAGAATTTCGGTTGCCTTGATTGTTTCGGTGTTGTCGGGCAAAAGGTACTTTGAGTCGCGCATGATCTCAACCTTTACAAAGTTTCCGCATCCGAGCTCACGCGCGAGCCTTGCGATTCTTACTGCCTCCTTGGCGTTTCTCGCTCCGCTTGTGTTTGGAAGCAGAGTAACGTTTTCGGGGATGAAATCAAGTATATTTTCCTCATCCTTGGTGTTGGCGCGTCTTACCGCGAGAGTGATAATCTGAGCGCCTGCGTATTTGATCGCAGCTTCAATAAGGCTGAGCGAATACTTTCCGGAACCCAAAATGAACCGCGAATCAAATTCATGCCCGCCGATCACAAGCTTATCATTGTCCATTATTATCCTTCTTTCCTATACATCATATTGTCCTGCCAAAATACGGATAACCGTGTGAGCCTGATGAGCGGCACACGCCATTACACGCGCGGCGAACAAGCCCTCGCTTTTGCCGACTTCGCTGACTCCGTCTCCGCAAAGATAAAAATATTTTGACAGTCGCCTGGTTTTTATTTCGTTTGTGCTGCCTATTCCCGCCATGCCCGAGGCGCCTACATAAAATTTGCCGGGCAGCTTTTCCAAAACCGTATTAGCAAGCATCGCCTTGGCTTGGGGATTATCGAAGGCTTCGCAAATTATGTCCGCGCCCGAGAGCAAATCAACGGCGTTTTCCTCCGTGATCTTTACACAATGTGTTTCAACCACGGTGTAAGGGGCTATTTCACTTAGATTACAGCTTAATGCTTCGGTTTTGGGCAAACCTATCTGATTTGCCTTATATTGCTGGCGGTGGAGATTTGAAATATCGACCTTGTCAAAGTCGATCAAAATGAGTTTTCCTATTCCGGCTCTTGAAAGAGCGATCGAAATATTAGAACCGAGACCTCCCAAGCCGCAAACCGCAACAGTGGCAGCGGATAGCTTTTTTTGAAGCTCTTTTCCGTGGCGTGCTTCATAGGCGGCAATCATTTCATTTTTGTTAGGTATCATCAGCCGCCTCCCACAAAGTTTACGACTTCAAGGACATCGCCGTCTTTGAGAACGGTCGAGGCGTAGTTCGCCTTAGGAACAATGTCTTCATTAAGCTCGACCGCGATAAAGGCAGTGTTGTAGTCAGAGCTTTTAATGTATTGCTCTACAGTGATTCCGTCGGCGTTAACCTTTTCACCGTTAATTATTACCATTGTCTTTCCTCCCTGCAAAAAATAAAAACGGGCTGCCGATTTGGCAGCACCGCGCATAAAGTTATAATCAGCTTCCCTACGTTGGCATTATCCAAATCAGGTATCGGTCGAAGGTCACACCTTCCTCTCAGCCTGTAATACAAGCTCCCGTTCTTTGTTTATTATATACTTACAATCATTTGATTGTCAAGTACCTGTTAATAATTTTATTATACATACAATTCGCCACTCAAATTGGTGACTATCTGCAATTAATCACCGACAGCGGTGAGTTCTATTTGAAATATAACGGTGTATCAGATAACGAATTTCGCTATTCTCTTTTTGCAGAGGTCGGACTGGCAGATGATTTTGGAGAAAACATCTATATACCGTTTCATATGCTGATATGGTTTGAAAATTGCGATTATCCGGCAATAGCAACACCGTTTAAGGGTCAGGTTTATTTCAGCAAACAATTCAGCCTTGTTGACGTTCATGATTATTACGAGAGCAAAGGCATTTACACCGTAGAGCAGGTAAATGATAATACGCTTTTTGTTGATAGCAAGGACGGTTATTCATTCAGCGTGCAACTGACTGATTACAATGATTATGTTTTATTTTCCCTAACAGAGAGAAAAAGCTGACGAGCCCTGTTTCGCCCCGTGTTGCGCGAAAGAATCGGTGGGAGTCGTACCCGACCACGCCAAACAAATCCCACACAGCCGATTTGTCGCGGTTTGTGGGCGAAAAAACACCGTCCGGCTGAATACCGGGCGGTGAACGCGTTTTGTCACAACTTTTTAGGAAACGGTTTTGGATCGTCACACGTTTTTACGGACTTTTTAAGATATTTGACATTGATATAGTAGGAGGGAAATATGTCGGTTGACGGTTTAAATTTGTCCGTGAAAAGTATAACTATGCATAGAATAATTCCACAATATTGGTGGAGTAGAATCTCATATGCAATTTCGACTGGTCACATTGAAAAAAGCCTTTGCTAACTTGTGCGCATTACCTGTAGACGCGGTTTTCAAAGCGCGGTATAATAAAACTGAAGAGAAAAAAACAATTATCCCTATAGCTTGACAAATGACAAGTTATAGGGATTTTTCTATGCCAAAAAACTTAAAAGGAGCTGATGTTTATGATTGTTTGCAAATATGAATACTACTCCCACTTTTTAGTGTGGAAGCGTTGTGTTTCACAAAAAAATCTTACAAGAAAGGCTGTGACAACTATGTCAATTACAAACGCAACAACTCAAGAAAGCCTTGTACAGTATCCGTCACCGTACAAGGTAGTAGACGGCAACCTCTGCATGGAGGTTACCGACAAGCACAGCGCTTATGACAGAAAGCTGAGCAACTTCACGCCGTATATCAAAAGTGAGCTGACGATTGATGACGGCGCGACGGAAACAAAATATCTGCGGTTAGCAGGTACACACGCAAGCGGAGAAGTACTTCCCGAGATCGAGGTATCGGGAAAGGATTTCCTTTCCTTTAACTGGCTGTTTGAAAAGTGGGGCGCGAAA
>OMYD01000035.1 GCA_900315195.1 uncultured Eubacteriales bacterium
AATCTTTATATGCTCGGTAAAAGCGACCTTCTCAAAAAGCCGAGGTTTGCCGACTAAGGGCGTAGTGCGCCTAAAATCGGGAATAATTCAACATTTATTTAACAATTCATTGATTTAAAGTGCGTTTTTTCATTTTTTTGACTTGACATCATATTAAAATGCGAAATGATGCTTTAAATCAGTGTTTACTTAGCGGTTAGATTTTAGATTTTAGAGTTTAGAGATTATAAATCGGAGCGAAGCGACCATTAACTCCACACTCCACGCTCCACACTCCAAACTCCACACTACAGCAAAGAAAGCTGCTCGTCGGTTTTGTCCTCGTTTGACGCAAGAGCGCCGAGCGCGGGCAGGGTTCGCGTGCGGTAGCGCTGAGGCTTTGCGAAGCCGCCCTCTTTATAAGCGTCTACGCAGAACAGTCTGTGACCTTTTTTGAGCTTCATAACCGCCACACCCTGGGTTGAGCGGGTTGTTTTAAGCGACAGGGCTCCCGTGTGCACAAGCAGCATTCTGCCCGACGACGCGGTAAACAGAACCTCCTTGTCCCCTTCAAGCCACAGCACGCCCGCAAGCGGACTTTTGTCTGAATAAGCCGCCGTCAGCTTTTTGCGGTTGGTCTTTGTGGCATACGCCTCAAGCGGCACCTTGGCGGCCTTGCCGTTTTCAAAGGCAAACAGCATCATGCCCTTGTAGTCCTTTGTGGCGACCATATAAACGGCGTTCTCGCCCTCGTCCATTCCAAGCTTTGCCGCAACATAATCGCCCAGCACGCTGGTCTTGGTGTCGGAGAAGTCGCTCGCCTTTGCCTTGTAGACCTGAGCCTTGTCGGTAAAGAACAGCAAGTCGCAGTTGTTTGAAAACTCGATTTCCTGAGTTATCTCGTCGCCCGACATACTTCGCTGTGTCCTCATAGATGATTATACTGCGGCGCGGCTGACCGTACTTTTCGGCGATAGCCTTCAGCTCTTTTACGATAATGGTCTTGATACGCGCCTTGCTTTTGAGGATATCGTCAAGCTCTGAAATCTCCTTTTCAAGCTGCTCAATGTCCTGAGTGCGCTTTAAAATATACTCGCGGTTGAGGTGGCGCAGCTTGATTTCAGCCACATACTCAGCCTGAATCTTGTCAATTCCGAAGCCTATCATAAGGTTCGGTACGACCTCGATCTCCTCGTCGGTTTCACGGATTATTTTAATAGCCTTGTCGATGTCAAGGAGTATCTTTGCAAGTCCCTTTAAAAGGTGCAGACGCTCGGCTTTTTTGGTACGGTCGAAGTAGGTGCGCCGCTTTACGCACTCGATTCTGAACGCTATCCACTCCTCCAGAAGCGCCTTCACGCCCAGCACCATCGGCACGCCGCCGATAAGCACGTTGAAATTGCAGGCGTAGCTGTCCTCCAGGGTAGTCAGCCTGAACAGCTTTGCCATAAGCATGTCGGTATTTGTTCCACGCTTGAGGTCTACGGTGATTTTAAGACCGTCGATACCCGTTTCATCGCGCACGTCGGAAATCTCCTTTACCTTGCCCTGCTTAACAAGGTCGATTATCTTCTCGATAATAACCTCGCTGGTGGTGGTGCTTGGGATTGAGAGAATGTCGATGCAGTTGGCTGATTTGTCGTATTGGTACCTTGCGCGCAGGCGTATGCTTCCCCTGCCCGTTTCGTAAACCTGGTCTATGACCTTTTCGTCGTAAATGATCTGACAGCCGCCTATAAAATCGGGCGCGGGCAGAGTTGACTTTACGTCATGGTCGGGGTCGCGGATAATTGCCGCCGTGGTCTCGCAGATTTCTTTAAGGTTAAAGGAGCAGATGTTTGACGCCATGCCGACGGCGATACCCGTGTTGGTGTTTACAAGCACCGACGGAAAGGTAGCGGGCAGAAGCGTAGGCTCCTTCATTGTGTTGTCGTAGTTGTCGACAAAGTCTACGGTGTCCTTGTCGATATCGCAGAACAGCTCGGTGCAGATTGGAGAGAGCTTTGCCTCGGTATAACGCGAGGCAGCCCAAGCCATGTCGCGGCTGTAGAACTTGCCGAAGTTGCCTTTTGAGTCGACATACGGGTGCAGAAGCGCCTCGTACCCGCGCGAAAGGCGCACCATTGTGTCATAAATAGCCGCGTCGCCGTGAGGGTTGAGCTTCATGGTAGCGCCTACTATATTGGCGGATTTTGTGCGGTTGCCCTTTAAAAGCCCCATTTTGTACATGGTATAAAGCAGCTTGCGGTGAGAGGGCTTAAAGCCGTCAATTTCTGGGATAGCGCGCGAGAGGATTACGCTCATGGCGTAAGGCATAAAATTCTCGCGGATGGTGGAAACAATAGGCTGCTCCACCACTTCGCCCGCGCCGTTTATTACGCCGTGGATTTTGGCAGGCGCCTCTTTGGGCGTTCTCTTTTTTTTGGGAGCCATTGCAGTGCCTCCTTAGCTTACGTCGAGCTGGTCGATATACTCGTTGCCGTGCTCGACTATATAGTCTTTTCGTGCCTGAAGGTTATTGCCGATAAGAATGTCAAAAATCCGCGCGGTCTGCTCCGCGTCGTCGGGCATAACCTTAATCAGGCGGCGCGTTTTTGGGTTCATTGTGGTGAGGTTCATCATCTCGGGCTCGTTTTCACCCAAACCCTTGCTGCGCTGAATGGTGTACTTCTCCTCGCCTATCTGCTCAATGAAGCTGTCCTTTTCAACCTCGTCATAGGCAAAATAGACCTCGTTTTTAGTTGTGATTTCATAAAGCGGAGACTCCGCTATAAACACCCTGCCCTCGCGGATAAGCGTGGGAGTAAGACGGTAAAGCATAGTCAGCAGCATTGTGCGGATATGGAAGCCGTCGACGTCGGCGTCGGTGCAGATTATGACCTTGTTCCACCGCAGAGCGTCCATGTCGAAGGTGGCAAGGTTTTTGTTCGCCTTGCTTTTTACCTCAACTCCGCATCCTAAAACTTTGAGCAGGTCGGTAATGATTTCGCTCTTGAAAATTCTGTCGTAGTCAACCTTGAGGCAGTTGAGGATTTTGCCCCTTATCGGCATAATCGCCTGAAAGTCGGGGTCGCGCGCCTGAACGCAGGCGCCCTTAGCTGAGTCGCCCTCCACTATGAATAATTCTCTTGAAGAAATATCCTTACTTCGGCAGTCAACGAACTTCTCAACGCGGTTTGTCATGTCGAGGTTGCCCGAGAGCTTCTTTTTGATATTGAGCCTGGTTTTCTCGGCATTCTCGCGGCTTCGCTTGTTGATAAGCACCTGCTCGGCGATCTTCTCGGCCTCAAGCGGATTCTCAATGAAATATACCTCTAAGCTGCGGCGCAGAAACGCCGTCATAGCGTCCTGAATACCCTTGTTAGTGACCGCCTTTTTGGTCTGGTTTGCGTAGGACGCAACGCTTGAAAACGACGAAATAACGCAGATAAGGCAGTCGGCGACGTCGTCGTAGCTTATTTTCTTTTCGGTTTTATTGTATTTATTGTTGGTCTTTAGGTAGTTGTCGATTTGATATACAAAGGCGTTGCGAACCGCCTTGTCGGGAGCGCCGCCCTGTTCAAGCCAGCTTGAGTTGTGGTAAAACTCGGTGGTGCTGACCTTGTTTGAAAAGGCGACTGCTATGTTCATCTTCAGCTTGTACTCGGGCTTGTCGTCGCGGTCGCGCGTCATAGCCTCGGTCTCCCAGTGCTGAACGCCCGTAAGACCGTTTTCGCCTATTATTTCCGCCACATGGTCAACAACGCCGTTGACATAATTGAACGAGGTTGTGTCAAAGCTTCTGCCGTTCTGGTTGCGGAAGATAAACTCAACGCCCGCGTTTACAATAGCCTGGCGCTTCATTATGTCGATGTAGTAGTCGGGCGCTATGTCGATGTCGGTAAACACCTCGAGGTCGGGCTTCCAGGTTATTTTGGTGCCCGTGTCCTTTTTTGCGTATGGCTCCTTTTTAAGGCCGCCCACGTTTTCGCCCTTTTCAAAATGCAGGGTGTAGCGGTAACCGTCGCGACGGATATCAACGTCCATGTACTCGGAGCTGTACTGGGTAGAGCAAAGTCCGAGACCGTTCATACCGAGCGAGAACTCGTAGCTTTCGCCCTCGTTGTTGTTGTATTTGCCGCCCGCGTACATCTCGCAGAACACCAGCTCCCAGTTGAAGCGGTTTTCCTTTTCGTTGAAGTCAACGGGAATGCCGCGGCCGTGGTCCTCAACCTCTATCGAGCCGTCGGAAAAGCGGGTTACGGAAATCTTTTTGCCGTAGCCCTCTCTGGCTTCGTCTATTGAGTTGGAAAGAATCTCAAAAACCGAGTGCTGACAGCCGTCGATACCGTCCGAGCCGAAGATGACCGCGGGGCGTTTGCGCACGCGGTCGGCGCCCTTCAGGGTGGTTATGCTGTCGTTGCCGTATTCCTGTACTTTTTTTCTTGCCATATACTTCTTCCTTTTTTGAGAGTGGAGTTTTGGATTGTGGAGTTAAAGCGGAATTCGGAATTCGGAGTTTCGGTCGTGCAGACAGCTTGCGGTAAAAAACACCTTTTGTGCCCGACTAACCACTAACCACTAACCACAAACCACTAAAAACTAACCTCTCAGCTTTTTTATCTTATCTCTCAGATATGCCGCGTGCTCAAATTCAAGGAGCTTCGCGGCAGCCTTCATTTCCTTGGTGAGGCTTTCAATAAGCTGCTGGCGCTGAGCCTTGCTTAGCTTTTTGACGTTCTTGAATTCGCTGTCGGAATGGGTTGAGATTTCAAGGATCTCGCTTACCTTTTTAACTATTGTTTTGGGAACGATGCCGTGCTCCTCGTTGTAGTTCTGCTGGATCTCCCGGCGGCGGTTTGTTTCGACAATCGTCTGCTGCATTGAGTCGGTCACGCTGTCGGCATACATAATAACCATGCCCTCGCTGTTTCTGGCGGCACGTCCCGTAATCTGGATAAGCGAGCGAGCGCTGCGCAGAAAACCCTCTTTGTCGGCGTCAAGAACCGCCACAAGCGAAACCTCGGGAATGTCAAGTCCCTCTCTGAGCAGGTTAATGCCCACAAGCACGTCAAACTCGCCAAGCCGCAGGTCGCGGACAATTTCCATTCTCTCAACCGTGTCGATGTCGTGGTGCATATATCTTACGCGGATTCCGAGCGTCTCGAGGTACGAGGTCAAGTCCTCCGCCATTTTTTTGGTGAGCGTTGTCACAAGCACGCGCTGCTTCTTTGCGGAGCGGATGTTGATTTCGGAAACCAAATCGTCAAGCTGGCCTTCTGTGGGGCGCACCGAAATTTCGGGGTCGAGCAGCCCCGTAGGGCGGATGATCTGCTCGGCAATAACCTGACTTTTTTCAAGCTCCAAGTCGCCCGGGGTAGCGCTTACAAACACCGCCTGATTAATGTGCGCGTAAAACTCGTCAAAGTTAAGCGGGCGGTTGTCATATGCCGAGGGCAGTCGGAAGCCGTAGTCAACAAGGCTCTTTTTGCGCGCGCGGTCGCCCGCGTACATGCCCCTCACCTGAGGAAGCGTTACATGGCTCTCGTCCACAAACAGCAGAAAGTCGTCGGGAAAATAATCGAGAAGCGTGTAGGGCGACGAGCCCGGAGCCCTGCCAGACAGTATGCGTGAGTAGTTTTCAATGCCCGAGCAAAAGCCTATCTCCTGAAGCATTTCCATGTCATAGCGCGTGCGCTGCTCAATTCGCTGAGCCTCAAGCAGCTTTCCGTTCTCGCGGAAATACTCAAGCCGCTCGTTTAGCTCGCGCTCAATCTCATTAAGAGCGACCTGCATTTTATCGCGCGACACGATATAGTGCGAGGCGGGATACACCGCCGCGTGCTTCAAAAGCGCTTTAAGCTCGCCCGTAAGCGGATTTATTTCGGAAATACGGTCGATTTCGTCGCCGAAAAACTCGACGCGGATAATCGAATCGCCCGAAGCGGCAGGGAAAATCTCGACCACATCTCCCCTTACGCGGAATTTGTTTCGGATAAAATTAATATCGTTGCGCTCATATTGAAGCTCAACAAGCTTTTTGACAAGCTCGTCGCGCGACTTCTGCATACCTGGGCGCAGTGAAATCACCATGTTGCGGTAGTCGATAGGGTCGCCCAGGCTGTAAATACACGACACCGAGGCCACGATAATAACGTCCCGCCGCTCAGACAAAGCAAGCGTGGCGCTGTGGCGCAGCTTGTCGATTTCGTCGTTTATGGAGCTGTCCTTCTCGATATAGGTATCGGTCTGGGCAACATACGCCTCGGGCTGGTAGTAGTCGTAGTAGCTTACAAAATACTCTACCGCGTTTTCGGGAAAAATCTCCTTAAACTCGCTGCAAAGCTGGGCGGCAAGCGTCTTGTTGTGCGCGAGCACAAGCGTCGGGCGCTGAGTGCGCTCGATTACGTTCGCCATTGTAAACGTCTTGCCCGAGCCCGTAACGCCGAGCAGAGTGGTCTCCTTGTTGCCCGCGTTAATGCTGTTTACAAGCGTGTCTATCGCCCGGGGCTGGTCGCCCGTAGGCTTGTATTTGGAATGAATCTTAAACTCCATGGTTATTTACAAAGTATTTCTTGAATTTGTTATTTGTGTGAACAGAAAAACAGTCAGTGTCGGTGAAAATGATATGGTCAACAAGAATGACGCCTATGCTGTTAAGCGTTTCGGACAGCTTGCGTGTCGTTTCAAGGTCGGGACGCGACGGCAGACAAAGTCCGCTGGGGTGATTGTGCGCCACATAAGCGAACTTAGCGTTATGGCGAAGCGCTAAATCAACAATCTTGCGGATAGGCATTTCGGTTGCCGATATTGAGCCCTCGCACACGATATCGCACATAATCAGCCTGTTGTTTGCGGTACTTAAAGCCAGAGCTACCTTTTCAAAATTAGCGCCGATAAACTTTGAGCGCATTATGTCGGGGGCGCTGTCGATATCAATGCTCTCCGACTTATG
The DNA here is from genome assembly GCA_900315195.1 of uncultured Eubacteriales bacterium. GTDB lineage: Bacteria > Bacillota > Clostridia > Oscillospirales > Acutalibacteraceae > Ruminococcoides. The sequence continues at coordinate 6,914 of OMYD01000035.1, forward strand.
CTTCGACTCCGAGTACACCCTTGCCATTTCGGGAATCATTTTAAGGAGCACCGCTGTAGATTGAGAAAGCCCGAAATCCTTTTCGAGAATATCAATCGGTGTGTCGCACACCTTGGCTAAATTGCCGTAGCAGTCAAGCAGACGGTGCGCCATGGTATTTGTATCCCTTCGCGGAAAGGCGTAAAAAAGTATCAGCTCAAGGATCTGATGATCCTCCAGCCCGTTAAAGCCGTGATCTACAAAGTATTTTTTCATCCGCTGACGGTGTCCCTCGTGGATATTTTTCTTTTCATCGTCCATATTTATGCCTTTACGCCATACTGCTCATAATACGCGTCAATAGCCGCCTTGAGCTTATCGTCGATAATAACCTTTCCCTTATACTCTTTGTTATACAGGTGCTCAACGACCTCAGCCATGGTTACGATCGCGGTTGTTTTAAGGCCGTATTTCTCCTCAATTTCCAAGAGAGCGCTCTTTTCACCTTTGCCGCGCTCCATTCTGTCTACGGAAACCACAAGACCGACGGGGTCAACGTCGCCCTGAGCCCTGATAATCGGAAGGGTTTCCTCAATTGAGGTGCCCGCTGTGGTTACGTCCTCAATGATTACCACCTTGTCGCCGTCGGTAATCGGGCTGCCGAGCAGAATACCCTTGTCGCCGTGGTCTTTGAGCTCCTTGCGGTTTGAGCAGTAGCGGATGTCGGTATCAAACTTCTCGCTAATAGCGATAGTCGCCGCTACGGAAAGCGGAATGCCCTTGTAAGCGGGGCCGAACAGAACATCAAAATCAAGGCCGAAAGCGTTATTTATTGCCTCGGCATAGTATGCGCCGAGACGTCTGAGCTGAGCGCCCGTGCGATAGAAACCCGTATTTACAAAAAACGGGGTTTTTCTTCCGCTTTTGGTTACAAAGTCGCCGAACTTCAACACCTGACAATCTACCATAAACTCTATAAATTCCTTTTTGTAAGCTTCCATAATTATCCTCCATCAAATATTTGTTTGCATATTTGTACAGAATATATTTTAGCACAAGATATTGTGTTTGTAAAGGCTTATCACCCCATTTTATTCTTACAATTTCGTCACCGTCACGCGGCTCATCGTCACAACACGGCAGCGCGCCTATAGAAAAGTCGGTTTAACAAAGATGTGGGAACAACGGCACAATCATCCTAGCGGTAACAATAGTTTCTCAAAAAACAAACGTCCGATACGCGACATAAAAAAGGAACAGCCGAAGCTGCTCCTTTTGCGGATGTTTATTGAATTTTAGAAACGATGTAACGCTTGTAGTTGAGGAACTCCTCTGTGAGGTTGAAGTCGGAGCGCCTGGGCTTCGGCTCGCTGATAACGATTTCGTCGCTGATAACACCCGGCTTGCCGCTGAGAAGATAAATACGGTCGGAAAGCATAATCGCCTCGTCGATGTCGTGGGTTATGAATATGGTGGACAGCTTGATTTTGTCCATAACATCAAGGTACCAGCGGTGCATTTCGGTTTTGGTAATCGTGTCGAGAGCGCTGAACGGCTCGTCAAGCAGAGCCGCGTTGCCGCCGAACATATAGGTTCTAAGAAGCGCCGCCCGCTGACGCATACCGCCCGAAAGCTGGGCGGGATATTTCTTCTGAGTACCGTCAAGGCCGAACTGAGCGAAGTACTCGCCTACGATCCCGCGCGCCCGGCGCTTTTTGGTGCCCTTTATAATAAGCGGAAGCGCGACGTTGTCCTCAACCGTGCGGTACGGAAGCAGCATATCCTTCTGAAGCATATAGCTTATTTTGCCCGTCTGCCCCGTGATATCCTCGTTTTCGAGGAACACGCTGCCGCTTTGGGGGCGCAGCAGCCCAGCTATGACGTTAAACAGCGTGGTTTTGCCGCCGCCGCTTACGCCCAGCAGGCACACGATTTCGCCCTTGTTAAGGGTAAGGTTTATGTTTTCAAGCGTATTTATTTTGTTGTCGTATGAAAAGCTGACGTTTTTTACCTCAAGCGCGTACATTTTTACTCCAGATAGTCGTTTGTAAAGCCCGTGTTCTCGGGAATCTCCGTTTCATAAAGCTTGTTTTCGTTGATCCAGTTATAGAATTTGTTCCACCTTGCGGGGTCAACATAGCCCCACTTTTCAACGTCGGACTTGTACTCCTTTGAAAGATACTTCTGGCTTGCCTTTACAAGCTTTTCGTCAAGCTCGGGAGCCGCCTTCAGAAGGATGTCGGCAGCGTCGTCGGGGTTGTCAACCGCGAACTCATAGCCCTTTTTCAAAGCCGAGAGGAACGCTTTCGCGGCGTCGGGATTCTCGCTCATCCAGTCGGTGTTTCCGACAACAACGGGTGTGTAGTAATCAAATACGGGGTCGATATCCTTAAACGCGAAGTAGTCGGTTTCAAGTCCCTCGATCTCGGTTTTAACGCCTGCCCAGCCGTAGAATACCCAGATTGCGTCAACCTGCCCGCTCTGAAGCGCTGAAACCTCGTCGGTAACGGTTGAGGGAATAAGCTCGACCTTATCAAAGTCGCCGCCGTCCTTCTCAACTACGGTTTTGAGAGTAGCCTTCTCGATAGGGAGGTCCCATGTGGCGTACTTTTTGCCTTCCATGCCCTTAGGCTTGTCCATTCCCTTGCCCTTGAGGGAGATGATTCCCGATGTGTTGTGCTGAACCAGAGCGGCAACAGAAGCGATGGGAAGCTTGTTTTCGCCCGCGACATACGGAAGCAGACTGTCCTGGAAGCTTACGCCGAACTGAGCCTTTCCGGAGCCTACAAGCACCTCGGCGCCGTCCTCGGGAGGCTGAACGATTTCGACATCAAGACCCGCGTCGGAAAAATAGCCCTTTTCCTCGGCGACATAAAGTCCCGTGTGGTTTGTGTTGGGTGTCCAGTCGAGAACAAAGGTGATTTTTGTTTTCTCGACGTCAGTGTTAGGTGTATCGGGGCTTGCGCTGTCCTTCGTACTGCCGGACGCCTTGCTCGATATGTCGGATGATTTGCTGTCCTGCGAGCCGCAGCCTGCCGCGACAGAAGCCGCAAGCGCGCACGCAAGCACGATTGATATAACTCTTTTCTTCATAGTTAACTCCTCTTTTTATTTATTCTGTCCCACGGCATGCATTTCTTTTGAATGAACCCCGTAAGCCAAATTAAAAACAAACTGATAACGGAAATCAATATGATTACCGCGAACATTTTGTCATATGAAAATGCCTTTCTGACGCGCGTCAGGTAGCAGCCCAGGCCCTCGGTTCCTCCAAGCCACTCGGCAAGCACCGCACCTACAACGGCGTATGATACCGAGATTTTAAGGCTTGAGAAAAAGTGTCCCAAAGCGCCGGGTACCTTTACATAGCGGAAAATCTGCAAACGGTTCGCGCCCATTGAACGCATAAGATTAATAGTATCCGCGTCCGCCGAGGCAAAGCCCTGAAGCAGACTGATTGAAATCGGAAAGAACACGATTAACACGATAAGCACGATTTTCGGCAGCATCTGATAACCGAGCCACAGCACAAGCAAAGGCGCGATAGCCACCGTAGGAATTGTCTGGCTGATGATGATCAGCGGATAGATCATTTTTTTGACTATTCTGAACCTGTCCATAATAACGGCAGAGAAAAAACCGATCAGTATGCCGACAAACAGCCCGATAAAGGTTTCGGTAAGCGTAACGCGGGCGTGCTTCATCATAAGCGGCCAGTCCTTGCAAAACGCCTTCCACACATCGCCGGGCGACGGGAGCATTGCCTTGGGCACCGAACCCTGCTCGCAAATGAATATCCAAAGACCGAATACAAGAAACACCGCTACAACCGGCGGCAGGATTTTGCCGATAACCGCCCGCACGCTTTCATCACGTGTAACGGGCTTTACGGTTTCCGCAGGCAGTGAGTTAAAATCATTCTGCATAATTGCAGTTGAGATTATCCCAAGCCCAAAAATTGCTAGAATAAGATAAATCGTTTCGTTTCCCGAAGCGGTACATTTCAGCCTTGAAAATTCGCTCCTGACGGTCTTGCCGCGGGTGTACCACCAGTAAATCGGGTAAAAAGGGACAAAAACCAGACACAGCATTTCGCCAGTGCAGCGTGAATTGTCACACTTTAATGCCTTAACGTTTTTTACAAGCAGATACTCCCAATACACAAAATACGCGCCAAGGGTAATCAGCGACAGAAAGACGCAAAAACCGATTTTCCTTTTGTTAATTGGAACCATATCCTTTGTCCTTTCGCTTATGAATCCTGATGGTGCTTTGTCACCTTTCTTTCAATCGTAAGAACGTCGCCCTCGGGTCTGTAATCGACCTTGATATACGCCAGAACTGACGGCGCGCCCGCTCTTATCGCGATATGCTGGCACTCCTTTACGATGTCCATAAGCTCGTCGTAGTCGCCCTCGATCGCGGTTTCAAAGGGACCCACATAGCACTTTAAGCCTGTGCTCTTGATGTAGGCGATAACCTCGTCGACGATGCGGATAAGCTCCTCGTCATTTTTTGCCTCGGGTAAGGTCTGAATAGCTACACTTGCGTTCATTTTAAATCTCCTTTTTTCAGCGCGCCTTTTAAACCCGTTGATTTTGCAACACGATTCATTAACGGTGCGTCATGTGTTTAATTTTCCAAAAATAAAAGCACTACAATAACGTAGTGCTCCAATGACAGTATTTTAAATGAGCTTCCTACGTCGGTATTATCCGCATCAGGTTAAAGGGTCAAGGCGACACAGCCTAATCTCAGCCCGCTTAGGCGGACTCCCCTGCTGTTTAAATAGTTTACACCTTTGGGTAAAATATGTCAAGAAAAAAATTTTTTCGATTATTTATATATATAAATCTGGCATTTAAGAGTGCCGTTGTAGGTTTTTCTGCGCTTGTCCGCCTTTCGGCCGAAGATTTTTTCAAAATCATCGTTGGGCGTAATGATCGTGTAGCGCTTTCCGCTCTCCTTTTTGAACCTCTCGCCCATCACGGCATAAAGCTCCTCGGCGGCATGTAAATCGAGCAGACGCTCGCCGTAAGGAGGATTCGTGATGACGGTGCAGTAGCCCTCAGGCAGTTCAAAATCCCTTATATCGCGCTTTGAGAATGATATTCTGTCGCCCACTCCCGCTTTTTCGGCATTTGATTTCGCCACCTCAAGCGTCGCCTCGTCAATATCAAAGCCCTCGGCGCGAAACGCGCAGCCACGGTTAACAGCGGCGCGGGCACGCTCGCGCTCCTGCTCAAAAACTCCGTCGGGAACACAGCTCCAGCGCTCAGCGGCAAAGCTTCTGTTAAGCCCCGGGGCGATTCTGAGCGCCTTCATGGCGGATTCTATTAGAATCGTACCGCTGCCGCACATCGGGTCGACAACAAAGTGCGACGGGCGCACACCCGCAAGCTCAGCCATTGCCGCGGCAAGAGTTTCCTTTATTGGCGCGTCGTTTGACTGCGCTCGGTAGCCGCGCTTATGGAGTCCGCTTCCCGAAGTGTCAAGCAAAATACTAACCCTGTCGTTCATAATAAGGAACTGAACCTGACGCGCAGCGCCCGTTTCCTCAAACCATGACAGCATGTACCGCTCGGAAAGGCTTTGAACAATCGCCTTTTTAATGATTTTCTGGCAGTCGGGCACGCTCATCAGCTTTGAGTTTAGGCAGCTTCCCTTAACGGGAAAGGCGTCGCTCATGCCGATATAATCCGCCCAGCGAATAGACTTTACACGCTCAAAAAGCTCGTTAAAGGTCGCGGCGCGGAACTCGGCAAGCAAAATCTGAATCTTCTCGGCGTAACGCGCGTTGATGTTAGCCCTTGCCATAGCTGAGAAGTCGCCGTCAAACAGCACCCTGCCGTTTTCCGCGCGGACGTTTTCAAGGCCGAGAAAGCGGAACTCGTTGGCGCAAATACCCTCAAGGCCGAAAATACAGGGGGCGCAAAATGTCATTTTCATCGTGATTCTCCCATAAATAAGGGGTTGGCTCAAACGCGTACCGGGTCTGAGCCAACCCCATTAAGTGTTTAATTATTCAATACAAAGCATAAATATATCAATCGGAGGCAGGCTCAAGCAAGCCGTAATCGCCGTTTTCGCGCTTATAAACAACGTTGACCTCGTCGGTTTCGGCATTAATGAACATAAAGAAATCGTGGCTGATCATGTTCATCTCAAGGATAGCCTCCTCAACGCTGATGGGCTTGATGAGAATTTGCTTTTTGCGGACAACCTTGTAGTCATCCTCAGGCTCCTCAGCCTCCTGAGCGGGAAGCTCAGCGGTAAGAGCGTCAAGCGAACCGCCTGTTTTAATGCGCTTTTCAAGGCGCGTTTTATTCTTGCGGATCTGACGCATAAGAATGTCAATTACTCTGTCAAGCGCGTCGTTCATCTCGGGCATTGTGCTCTCGGCGCGATAGACCATTCTGTTGTCCCGTATAGTGATTTCAACCGTCTGGCGGTTTTTCTCAAGGGTGACAACAACGTTTGCGATTGCGTCCTCGGAAAAAATCTTTTTGAATTTGGCGAGCTTTTTCTCGACCCTCTCCTTAAAGTTATCTCTGAGGTTTACTTTACGTGCTGTGTAGGTAATTTTCATAAATTGATGCCTCCCTGCGACTCGGTCGCTTTTACGCGCATCAAAAACGGCTTTTATTTGCGTTTTTCTGCGCAAAAAGCAACGTTTGAATTTATTATTTGCGGCATTGCCGCTTTTGTTTCATTGTTACTTATCGTCTGCCGTTGCCGTTGCCGCGCCTGCTGTAGCCGCGGCTTTCCCCTCGTTTGAGATCCGACATTTTGTCCTCGCTTGTTTGCTTAAAGCGAGACATCATGTCCTCAAAGCTGGAGGGCGAAGCCTTGCGTGAGCTTTGCCACTCATAGTCGCCCGGTGACGTTACGGGCGGCGCGGGCTTGTAAGGCTGACGGTTATTTGAGCGCTGCTGCTTCTGCGGCTTTTTCTGCTGGTCCTTAGGCAAAGCCTGCTTCATAGACAGGCTGATTTTGCCGTCGTTTACAGAGAGCACCTTAACCTTAACCGTCTGACCTACCTTTACATAATCGCCTATTTCCGTAATGAAGGTAGGAGCCACCTCGGAAATATGAACCATTCCTGTTTTTGAATCCGGCAGGTCAACAAACGCGCCGAATTTCGTGATTCCGGAAACCTTGCCTTCTAAAATAATTCCGACCTCAATTGCCATAAAAAATACGTACCCCTCGTTGCTTTCGCATTTTGTCCTTTGCCTTTAATCGCCCGCGACGTTGATAAAAATTCGCTCTCCGTCGCTGACATAGCCAAGATCCTCCTTGGCCTTTTTCTCCATATAATCCGCAAGCTCCGTACCCTTAAAGTTACGGACCCTTTCAAGATAATTGGATTCTATTTCAACAACATTAATATGCTGCTGTATTTCACTTAACTCCGCCTTTTTTTCGGCGATTTTTACATTTTGATTGATAATTGTAATAATGGCGTAGAACACAAATCCGATTGCCGCAAGATAAAGCAGAATATAACGCAACTTGCGTTTTTTCTTTGGCTTCTCAATAACCTTAGGTCCGTCTTGCCCGGACGAGGCGTCAGCGGTTGCCGCTGCCTTTTTTGTTTTTGGCTTTCTTAACTTCATGTTTCTTCCTTTTATATTTCTTTCCCCCCGCCGCTGCGGAAAACCTTTTGTACGCTTGGTTTCTCCAAATGCGGATCCGGACGGAACGTCACGTTCCCCGAAGGCGGGATTGGGCGCAGCGTCACGCTACTTTTTTCTGCTTATATTATACAATACCTTACCGACAATTTTCAATAGGTAATTCGCAAATATTTTTAGTTTTAATAAAATTTTTTTAAGAATTCTTTTTATAAAGCGTATAACGGGACTGTAAATTCTGAATAAAAGCCGCCCCGCGGTCAGCCTGTACAGCAAAAAGCCTGCGACACTGCCCGCGATTACATGCAATCTTATAAAGCCCATAAGGTATGCCAGTGAAAAAAAGAACACCGACATTGCCCATACAAGCATGAATAAAATATCAAGTATCACAACCGCCGTCTTTCCCGGCGAAAACGCGTACCGCAGAAATTTAAGCGCCCCGTAAAAAACCGCCAGAAAAAGCCCGAGTATGAATGAATAACCGAAGGCGACGGATTGCTGCGCAAATGTTAGCTCCAAACCATCACCTTACCGAAACAGCTTTGAAAATCGTGAACGCGTATTGTCAGTGCCGATATACTGCATTGAATTTACGGTTCCGCTAACGGTCACGTCGCCCGTTTCAAGATTAAGCTTGTCGATGTGCAGACCGCTGCCCTTGATAATAAGCGTTCCCGCGGTTGTTTTTACCGATACCGTTTCATCGTTAAAGCCGTTTACATCCACCGCGCCCGTCAGAACAAGCTTGCGGCGGTTGTCCAGCATAAGTGTATGCTTTTTGCCCATTGGCGTTTCGCTCATAATATAACCTCCGATATTTTTCTACCTTAATTTATACGCGGGCGGTTAATTATTTATGAGCGTCAATTGATTATACGGCTTCGTAAAGGCTTGCTGCTTCCTCCTTGCGGACGGTTTCCTTAACCTCGGTAACCCTTACCTTTAAAGTGCGCGCGCCCAGAGTTATCGCTATTATATCGCCGGGCTTTACATCGTAAGAAGCGCGCGCGGGCTTGTCGTTTACCGTAACCTTGCCAGCGTCACAAGCCTCGTTAGCTACGGTTCTGCGCTTTATAAGGCGCGATACCTTTAAGTATTTATCTAATCTCATATTATCCTCACATGTTCAATGGTCTTTTAAAATGAAAAAGAGCCGATGTGCTCGGCTCTCCAATCATTTCAATGATTACTGATTAACGATATCCTTGAATGCCTTGCCTGCCTTGAAAGCGGGAACCTTGGAAGCGGGAATATCTATAGAGTTGCCTGTTCTGGGGTCAACACCTGTTCTGGCGTTTCTCTGGCGCTGCTCAAATGTGCCGAAGCCTGTAAGCTGAACCTTGTCGCCCTCTGCAACTGCCTTGATGATTGTATCGAGAGTAGCCGCAAGAGCCTTCTCCGCGTCCTTCTTGGACAGACCTGTGTTTTCCTTAATTGCCTCGATTAATTCTGTCTTTTTCATCTTAATTAACCTCCATATTTTTTTGCTTTTGTTTTATCTTAACTTCCTCCCAAAGGGAATCAAGTTGTGACAATTCCGCGTTTTTCATATCGATTCCGCGCTCTGAGGCAAGCTGCTCAACCATTGAAAAACGTCCGATGTATTTGTCGCAGGCTTTATACAGCGCCTGTTCGCTGTTGATATCGAGATAGCGTGAGACGTTGACAACCGAGAACAGCAAGTCGCCGAGCTCCTCGCACTGGTTATCAATACTTCCGTGCTCAATAGCAACCTTTAGCTCGTTGTATTCCTCAAAGAGCTTATTCATAGCGCCGTCGACCGTATCCCACTCAAAGCCGACCTTTGATGACTTGCGCTGGATCTTTTCACTGCGCATAAGCGCAGGAAGCGCGCGTGATACGCTGAGCATTGCTTCGGTCTGGGTCTTTTGGGATTTGGTTTCCATTTTAACCGCGTCCCAGTTTTGAAGGGCTTCGTTTTCGTCGCCCGCGGTTTTATCGCCAAACACATGGGGATGGCGGATAATCAGCTTTTTACAGATTCCGTCACAGACATCGTTAATGTCAAATCCACCGCTCTCACTCTCTATTTCGGAATGAAGCGCGACCTGAAGCAGAACATCTCCAAGCTCTTCCTTTAAAAGCTCGGCGTCGCTGTTGTCAATAGCCTCAACAGCCTCATATGTTTCCTCAATGAAGTTCGAGCGAATTGACTCATGCGTCTGCGCTCTGTCCCACGGACAACCGCCCGGGGCGCGAAGAATTTTAACTATTTCAACCAAGTCGTTAAAATCGTAATTCGGTTTCTCTGTAAAATTCAAAATATCTCACCTTCAGCACTGCTTTTGCATTAGCCTACAGTTCTCTATTTTAACCAATTAAGTGTAATTTTTCAAGTGTTTTTGCAATTTTTTCACCTTTTGGAAGAAATTTGATTTCTTCTGCGCTAAAGGTGCGAATTATTAGTAAAACTGCCATATAAATAATTACGGCAACCAGCACAGCGGCTATTAAAGCCACGCGTGACGGCAAATAAGGCACAGCAAGCTTATATGTGAAGTATGCCGCGGCCGAGCTGTAAACCGCTCCCGCGAGTGGCTTGATTGTGGTATTGAAGAAGTCCGGAACGATTCCGCTGTACTTAACAAGCAGGAACATACCGATTACGCAGATAAGCGCGTATGCCACCATCGAACCGACAGTTGCGCCCTGAATATTTATTTCGGGAATACTTACGAATATCCACGAGGTGCCTATTTTGACAAACAGACAGATGATATACAAAATCATGGGTACTTTGACCTTGCCAATACCATTTATCATTGAGCAGATCGGCGTAATAATCGCGGTAAAGATTGTTGTGATTCCCATTACGGTAAGAACGTTTCCGCCTATTTCAACGATCTCGGGGCTTGAGCCGTAAATAAAGCCCATTATCGGATGAGCCAGAACAACAAGTCCTAACGACATAGGGAGGGTGAACATCATGGTCATCTTTAGCACGGTGTTCATCGACTGCTTAAACTCGCGCTTGTCGCCCTTTGTCCACGCGCTGGTAACGTTAGGCATTGCGCTTGAGCCGAATGCCTGTGTAACAGCGGTCACAAGCTGCATTAATGTAAGAGCGGTGGCGTAGCAGCCCCACAGGTTAGTGTGAATGGTGACATGCTTGCCGTGGAAGGCGTTTTCAGGATAGAATTTGCCGTACTGATCCATAAGCTCGTGACCGTGACGATGCGATAAATCAAGCAGAACATTCTGGATAATAGCCGAGTCAATCAGCGAAGCAAGGCTCATAACAAGCGCGCCGCCCGCTATCGGCAGAGCGGTTCTGATCATCATATTAAAGGTTTCACGCTTCTGACGCGCGTCGATTGAGTTTTCGTAATACTGACGCGGTATTCCGTCGCCCTGAACCTTAAATTTTGTAAAGTAGTAAAGCCAAGACGCCATACTGCTGAGCGAAATTCCCATTATAGCGCCTGTTACCGCTAATGAGAAAATGGTTTTCAGGGCTTCCTCCTGATTGCTGAAATGCATCCAGAGGAAAGAATGTGACGCTTTATTTGACTCCATTCCCGCCCAAAGAATCAAATACGCGAGCGCGGAGCCGATTACAAGCTTTACTACCGCCTCGATAATCTCGGAAACGGCAGTGGGCATCATATTGCGCTGGCCCTCGTAATAGCCGCGGTAAGCCGAAGCAAGACAGCCGAAAAATACCGTCGGCGCGAGGAAAAGAGTCGGAACGATAGCGTAGGGCTGATGAATTACCGCAAGCGAATAAGGAATGCACGCGCCCCCGATAATGACCGTGCAAATGAGTCCCAGCACGGTGAAAAACGGAACCGAGAGCTTTTGGATCTGACGCACATCCTTATAGCGCTTTTTTGTCATGTTCTCGGACACCAAACGCGAAACCGCTATCGGCAGACCGCCTGTCGCCACGGTAAAAATAACGACGAATATCTCATAGGCATTGGCGTAAAGACCTGTGCCGAAGGACGTCATACCGGGAACATCATAGCTTGAAAGGATAGCTGCCAGAACAACCTTGTTGAGCAGGCCGAAAACCTTGACAATAACCATGCTTATTGTCAGGATCGCGGCGCCCTTAACAAAGGATTTTGAAACGTCCGAATCAAAATTCTTGACCGCGTTATACTTTTTTATCAAATCATATCACCTTTAAAATAGTGTTTTGTAATATACACAAGGGCAGGGAGCCTGAAACAGACTCCCCTGTCAGTTCTAAATTATTAAGGCAATACCGCACAATTACGGTGTGCGGATTGCGCAGTAATATTTTTCGTCAGAGTGTACAAATAAATTGAGGTAAGGCTGACGCCTTGCCGAGGTTTTTTGGACAGTCTGACGGAATAATATTCAAGCAAGGCGTGCGCCGCGAATTGTGCGGTATTGCCTTAAGCTTCATCGGCAGCCTTTACAGACTCCTCGGCGTCCTCGGAAATTTCAGCTACGGCTTTCTGAGCGGCAACTACGATTTCGTCGGGCTTTGCCTCAACCGCTTCCTCAACTGCTTCCTCTACGGTCTCGGCAATTTCCTTTACAGGCTCCTCGGGCTCATCCTCAAACTTATGGCCGCAGATGTTGCAGAATGAGGATTCCTTTGTTACCTTGTTTTCGCACTCGGGGCAGATCTTCTGATTCTTGATTGAAGCGATGTGAGCCTCAACAATAGCGAGGTTCTGCTTGAGTTCTGTAATTTCCTCAACAACCTTCGCGATATCCTCGGCGAGGTCTATGTCCTGAGTAGTGGCTTTATATGTCAGCTTGCCGAGCTCGATGAGCTTTTTGCCGATTGAACGCTTAATGGTCTCCGCCGAAATTCTGTGCTTTGAAGCGTCATAGAGCATTGCCGCTTTTTTGGAAACAACCGATGCGGCCGCTTTGGCGTTAACTTTTACATCACCGATAATTGTGTCAAAATTTTTCATAATTCTTCACCTTTCTTTTTTGTCGTGCGGGACATCCCGCGTTTTTATTTGTAAGTATTATAACACTATTCAAGCGAATAATCAACCGCATTAGTGCCGTAAAATCGGGATATTTGCGCTTTTCTGTTGAGCAATTCGTCAAATCTGTCTATATATTCATATGGATATTTGAAGTTAAATATCCGCGTGAGATAATCTGTTTCGGGATTTTTAAGCTTGGTTACTCCGCCCGAGCCGCAAGCGAGAATTGTATGGGTTTCATCCATGACATAAACGTTGTACAAACTCTCGTATCCGCGCTTTGACCAGCCTACGTTTTCAAGGTTGCCGACCATGCGCGTCTGGCGGTAAAGGTAGTACGGAATGTAGTCAAGCGAGCTAAGCTTTTGCCGCGCGTAGTCCTGCATTGCCCTTGCCGCGAGCGCCTCGTCTTTATCGAAGGTCTTTCCCTCGGTCGTCAGGTTGGCTGCGCGCTTCATGCACAGCGTATGAACCGTTACGCACTCGGCTTTCAAATCATCGGTTACGGTGTTAAGCGAGTGTTTAAAGCCTTCGACAGTGTCGGTCGGAAGCCCCGCTATAAGGTCGGTGTTGATGTTGTCAAAGCCGCAGCGGCGCGCTGTTTCAAACGCGTTAAGAAACTGCTCCGCGGTATGCTTCCTTCCTATTGCGCTGAGCACGCTGTCGCTTAAAGTCTGGGGGTTAATGCTGATTCTGTCAACTTTATTTTCTTTTAAAGCAAAAAGTTTTTCTTCGTCAATGGTATCCGGTCTGCCCGCCTCAACGGTAAACTCGCGGCAGGTCGACATATCAAAGCTGTCATTCACCGCTGTTAGAACACGCCTTAGCTGCCGGGCGCTGAGCGTTGTGGGAGTGCCGCCGCCGAAATAAACGCTTTCAAGCCTGAGCCCGAGGCTGTTCACGATTTTAGCCGTCGCCTTTATTTCCTCGCAGAGCAGGCTTGTATACGGCTCTATAAGCTTTTTTGCCCTCTCAACCGAGGCCATGACAAACGAGCAATAGCTGCACCTTGACGGACAGAACGGAACGCCGACGTAAAGGCTGAATGATTCGGGGCGCGACAGCGAGAGGATCCTTCGCTCGTTTTTCTCGGTCAGTTTCGCAAGCTCAAAACGCTCGCGGCTGACAAAATACTCGTTTAAAAACCTGCGCTCAGCCTCAGCCTCGCCCGATTCGCCGACGATTTTTCTGAAAAGCTTTATCGGGCGCACACCGGTAAGCAAGCCCCAGGCCTGCTCAACCGAGCTGAATTTTACAAGAGCCTTATATACAAGCTTAACCGTGCGCAGCTCATTTTCGGCGTTGTCACGTGACCTTTCCGCGAAGCTCTCCTCAGCAAAGCCGCCGATTTTGATTTTTACGGTTATCTTTTCGCCGAGCTCGGTAAAAATAAACGGCTCTGACACCTCGGAAAACTCCTTGTAAACCGTAATCTTCTCATCGGGGAAAAACAGCCTCGCAAGATTCTCAAGTTCAAACCAGAAGGTATTGTTTTTGACATATAAATTCATTTACAGCCGCCTCATAAGTGGATTAAACCTGCGCTCATGCTCAAGATTTGTGAGCGGGCCGTGCCCGGGGATAATTGTATAATCGCCTTCAAGCTGCCTGACGCGCTTCAGGGATTGCATCATGTTGAAATCGTCGCCCGTTTCAAGGTCTGTTCTGCCGTACGATTCCATGAAAATCAAATCACCCGCGAGCATGATGTCGTCAAACAGGAAAATACCGCAGCCCGAGGTATGACCGGGGGTGTAAAGATATGTAATTTCGGTTTCGCCCAGCTTGAATTTTTCGCCGTCCTCAAGCAGAATATCGGCTTCAAACGGCTTAAACGGAATTCCGTGGCGCTTTGTTCCGTTAAGCTCGGTATTGCGCAGGAAAACCGCGTTGTTTTTGCCCGTAACAATCTTGGCGCCGTACTTGTTGGCAAGCTGCTTGGCGTAGCAGATGTGGTCGTAATGGCCGTGAGTCAGCAGAACATACTCAAGCTTTCCGCCGTCCTTTTCAATCTGCGCCTCGAGCATCTTTGACTGGGCGCCGGGGTCGCTTACCGCCGCCTTGCCCGTCGCCTCGTCGACAAGGTAGCAGCAGTTTGTTTCAAGCATTGTGACATGATATATCTGAACGTTGATCATCTTTTCAAATCCTTTGAATTAATGTCGATTGTTACAGGGCCGTCGTTTATCAGACTTACCTGCATATCCGCGCCGAAAATACCCTTTTCCACCCTTTTTACGCCGTTATTAAGCAGCCTTTGGCAGAAATACCCGTAGAGCGGCTCGGCTGTTTCGGGACGCGCCGCGCCGATAAAGCTGGGGCGCCTGCCGTGAGAGCAGTCGGCACAGAGCGTAAAGTTTGAAATAACCAGTACCTCGCCGTCAATGTCGGCAAGCGACAGATTCATTTTGTCGTTTTGGTCGGTAAAAACGCGCAGACCTGATATTTTGTCAGCCAGAAGCTCCGCCTCTTTTTCATTATCGCCCTGCTCAACTCCGAGCAGAATCAAAAAGCCCTGCGCAATTTTGCCGACAACGGCGTCGTCAACCGTTACCGAAGCGCGCGATACGCGCTGTATTATCGCTTTCATGTAGATTCCTCAGTAAATAATTAAAGTCTCTTGATTTCCTCAATTCCGTTGATGTCGGAAAGCCTTGAGATAACACCTCTGAGGTGATCCCTGCCCGCGACGTCGATGGTTATTGTGACAACCGCTTTGCCGTCCTTGAGTTCGCGGGAATTGAGTGTGTGGATAAATATATGCATGTTCGAGAGCTGGATCGTGACGTCGGCAAGCAGCCCCGTGCGGTCGGCGGCGATGATTTGAAGCGTGCTTCTGAACGCCTCGCCCGCCTCGATTTCCCAGTGCGCCGATACCCAGCGCTCAGGCTCCTCGGAGTCAGCGATATTCTTCGGAACGTTTGTGCAGCCGCGCTTGTGGATTGAAACACCGTAGCCGCGAGTGATGTAGCCGATTATATCGTCCCCGGGAAGCGGGTTGCAGCAGTTTGAGAATTTGACAAGCACATCGTCGTTGCCCTCGATTATTACGCCCGATGACGCCTTTTTGCGCCTTACGGGAGCCTGCGGAACGGTAATTGTCTCGATGTCCTTAGCGTATGTCTTTTGATACTCTTCTTTGAGGCGCGGCATGATTTTCCAGAGCTGGATTCCTCCGTAGCCGACCGCCGCGTAGAAGTCGTCGAGCGTATTGTACTGCTTTTTCATGCTGACATTCTTAAAGAACTCAGCCATTTCATCTTCGTTGAGGTTCATGCCCTGACGCTTGAACTCACGGTCAACCATCTGCTTGCCCTCAACAATATTTTCATCCCGTTTTTCGTGCTTGAACCACGAGCGGATTTTTGATTTTGCCGACGCTGTTTTGCATATATCGATCCAGGCGCGGTTGGGATGCTCCTCTTTCTGGGTAATTATCTCACAGATTTCGCCGTTTTTAAGCTTATGGTCTATGGGAACGATTTTGCCGTTGATTTTGGCTCCGACCATGCGGTGGCCGACCTGGGTATGGATCTGATACGCCAAATCAATGGGAGTCGAGTCGCGCGTAAGGCTGATTACGTCGCCCTTAGGAGTGAATACATAAACGTCGTTTTCGCCCAAATCGTTTCGGATATTGCGCGCGATATCGGTGGCGTCCTCGGTTTCGAGCTGGTCGAGGATCATCCTCTTGACCTTTTCGATATTTTGGCTTACAAGCTCCTCTTCCTTGCCGCCCGATTTCATTCCGAGCTTGTACTTCCAGTGCGCCGCGATACCGTATTCGGCGGTATAGTGCATTTCCCATGTGCGTATCTGCACCTCAAATGGGATCGCCTTGTTGTCGAGAACGGTGGTGTGCAGGCTTCGGTACATATTCTGCTTGGGCATGGAAATGTAGTCCTTAAAGCGGTTTGGAATGGGCTTGAAAATGTCGTGCACAACGCCCAGAACATTGTAGCAGTCTGACACGTTGTCGACTATAACGCGCACCGCGAAAACATCGTAGATGTCGTTGATGCTCTGGTTGCGCATTATGGTTTTGCGGTAGATGCTGTTAATGCTCTTTACCCTGCCGCTTATATACACATTCGGGATAGTGTCCTTTGTCTTTTCGAGGATCTGTGACTTGATGGATTCGATAAAACGCTCTCTCTCCTCCTCCTCAAGCAGCAGGGCGTCCTCGATTTCCTTATAGCCCACGGGGTCAAGATATTGAAGCGAGCGGTCCTCAAGCTCCTCCTTTAAGGTTTTGATACCAAGGCGGTGAGCTATCGGCGCGTAAACCTGCATATTCTCAACGGACTTATCACGCCGCTTTTGCTCGGGCATGCAGTCCATGGTGCGCATGTTGTGAAGACGGTCGGCAAGCTTAATGATTATTACGCGGATATCGTCCGCCATCGCGATAAGCATTTTGCGGATGCTTTCAGCCTGCTGTTCCTCACGGGTGGAGTACGGGATTTTAGAGATTTTGGTAACACCGTCTATAAGCTTAGCTACATCGTCACCGAACATTCTGCGGATTTCGCCGAGCATAACGGGAGTGTCCTCAACAACATCGTGCAGAAGCGCGCCGCAGATGCTGTCGGTGTCAAGACCCAGCTCCGCTATAATGCACGCCACGGACGTCGGGTGCAGAATGTAAGGAATGCCCGACACTCTGCGCTGGTCGCCGTGAGATTTTTCGGCAAAGCTGTAGGCTGATTCAATTTTTTCCATATCATAGTAGTTTCCCGAGCGGGACAAAATGCCCAGCAGCTCCGAAAAGTCCTGATAGTGAGCCACATTGGAAAATCTGCTCATTGTGTTACCTCTCTGAGTTTCTTTATGATTGAAGCCGATTCCAAATCGACCTTTTGCGTTGTTTTATTAAGCTCGATTCTGCTGCTTTTCATGCCTTCGCGAATCCTGATAAGCCCAAGCTCGCTCATAGCCTCAAGAGCGGCGCGGATTTTGCCAAACGAAAGCTTATGGCCAAGCTTTGAAACAAGCGTTTCAATTTTTTGTGCGTAGCCGTTATTATCGCGCAAAAAGCGGTAAAGCAGCGCAAAGTCGCCGCGCTCGGGCAAAATGCTTAACAGCCGCTGTTTTGAAAGAGCGTTTCCGCGGCAAAACTCCTCAAATACGCGTCCGCTCTCAAGAATCTGCTCCGGGTCGTCGTCGTGAGCCTTAATATCCTTTATGATGACAGAGACGCTCTTTTTTCCGTTGTATTCGTTGATATCAAGCGTTGCCGCGATATCGAGAACATCTCCCTTTTCATAAGCCAATTCATCGGTGGACGTGAAGAACATCATCGCCGAAATATTTACCCCTCCTCGCGAAAGGACAAGACGCAGGTGCTTATTATTCGATAATGGAATTATATTTACCAGCGTCATATTATAGAACCCAAAAACCGGAACCGGATTACCTGCGCCGAACGGCTGCATGGCGGCAAGCTCCTCGACCAAATCAACCGATATGGACGCGGGGTTAAGCTTGCAGTCAATATGTAGCCTGTCAAAAGGCATTTTTTGAGCGTCAGCGTACTCATTAATTCTTTTCCGGAATAATTCTATGTTTTCAGACGGAAGCGACAGACCGACAGCCATCGGATGTCCTCCGTAATGAGTAAGCAAATCCGAGCAGGCGGCAACCGCGTCGCAAAGAGCAAAGCCCTCAATGCTTCTTCCCGAGCCCTTGGCGTTTTCGCCGTCGCGGGTAATAATAATGGCGGGCTTTCCGTAAGCCTCTCTTATACGCGAGGCAACAATTCCCACAACGCCCTGGTGCCAGCCCTCGCCGTCGATGACTATTATGCTGTCCATTACAAGCGACGGGTTACTTGTGATTTCATCGTCGATTTTTTGGACAATATCTCTTTCAATCTGCTGCCGCTCGGTATTGTCATACCCCATCGCAACGGCAATCTGCTCTGCCTCGGTCTCGTCCTCGGTAAGAAGCAACTCAACCGACTTGCCCGAAAGCCCGAGTCTGCCCACAGCGTTTATACGCGGCACCAAAGTAAACGAAACGTTGCCCGCGGTTATATTTCTGCCCATAAGTCCCGCGTTGTTAATCAGCGCGTAAAGCCCTGCCCTGTCGGTGTTCATAAGGCTTTGGAGTCCGCGTTTTACAAACACGCGGTTTTCACCGCGAAGCTCAACAATATCTCCGATTGTACCTACGCTGAGAAGGTCTGAGTAGTTGTCAAGAAGCGAATCCGTGTCACAGTATTCGCCCTCAAGCGCCATAATAAGCTTAAACGCCACGCCTACTCCCGAAAGCTGCTTAAAGCGCGCGTCGCAGTCGGCGCGGTGCAGGTCGACAACCGCGCAGGCGTCGGGAAGCTCGCCCAACGGCATGTGGTGGTCGGTTACAACGGTATCAATGCCCAGGCTTTTTGCGTGACGGATTTCTTCAATCGCCGCAACTCCGTTATCCACGGTTACAATCAGCTTAACGCCCTTTTCGCTCAGGGCGTCGATTGCGGAGATATTCATTCCGTAGCCTTCGCTTTCTCGCGACGGGATATAGTACATTACATTCGCCCCGACAGCGTCAAGATAAGAGTAAAGCAGCGCGGTTGAAGTTACGCCGTCGGCGTCGTAGTCGCCGTAAACGCAGATAAACTCCTCGTTTTCAATCGCGGCGCGCACACGGGCGCATGCCTTGTCCATATCTTTTATTTCAAACGGAGATGCTATATAACTGTCGTTATATAGAAAATCCTCTATTTCTTCCTTTGTCTTTATATTTCTGATCTGGAGCAACATTGCGATGATGCCCGACAGCTCGTATTTTATCTGAATTTCCTGCGCCTCGCTTTTATCCAGCGGCGCAACTGTCCATAGCTTCAACTTGTCGCTTCCTTTCCGTTTTCAGTGATTTATTTTTCGGCGCCCAGCATATCCTCAGCATGCGAAATTGCCGCCTGAGTTATGTTTACGCCGCCGATAATGCGCGCCAGCTCGCGCACACGCGCGCCGCGGTCAAGTTCGGTAACAACAGTGAACGTTCTGCCCTGTTCAACGCGCTTATCGATAAGATAGTGATAGTCCGCGAGAGCCGCAATCTGAGCCTGATGGGTAACACAGAGCACCTGAGAATCCTTTGAAACCTCTTTCAGCTTCAAACCTACCTTTTCGGCGGCGGAGCCTGAAATACCCGTGTCAACCTCGTCGAATATCAAGGTATCGACGTCGTCGGTAGCTGCAAGAACGGTCTTTATTGCGAGCATCATTCTCGAAAGCTCGCCGCCTGAGGCGATTTTCGCGACAGGACGCGGTGTTTCGCCCGGGTTGGCGGAGATCAACAGCTCAACCTTATCAATGCCGTCGTTTGTGAGCTCGGTTGTCTGAAACTGCGGGATAAGCTCCACATTCGGCATATTCAAAAAGCGCATTTCCTCCCTGACTTTTTCGGCGAAGGTCTTTGCTGCCGAACGGCGTTTTCGGCTTAGTTTGCCCGCTGATTCAAACGCCTCCGCTTTTGCTTTTTCGCAAGCCTCAATCAAGTCGTCGCGGTTTTTATCAAAGTTTAAAAGCTCCTCAAGGCGGGTCTGCATCTGCTCGGCAATAGCCGGCAGCTCGTCCGCGGAGCAGTTGTATTTTCTGGTTAATCGGTTGAGGAGGTCAAACCGCTCCTCAATTTCCTCAAGGCGCTCAGGGTCGCTTTCGAGGTTGTCAATAGCGTCGGTAATACCCTCGGCGCAGTCACGTAGGTTGTAGTAAATATCGGTCAGGCTGTTGCTTAGTTCCTCGTACTCGGGATTATACGAAGCGGCGCTCTGCATGGCCGACGCGGCGATGTCAATTGACTCAACGCTGCCGTCAGAGTCCTCGCCGTCGAGCATGAGCCTGGCTTTATTTAGCAGCGAAGCGATTTTTTCAACGTTCATAAGCGCGGTGCGCTCAGCCTCAAGCCGCTCCTCCTCACCTGCCTGCACATCGGCGTCAAACAGCTCCTTTGACTGGAACTGCAATAAGTCAATTTCACGCAGGCGTTCGCTTTCGTCGGAATTTGCCTCGTTTAATTTCTTTTGAAGAATTTTATATCTGCTGTATTTTGCGCGGTAACCGGCAATCAACTCATCACAGCCGCCGTAGCTGTCAATATAGCCAAGATGAGTTTCGGGCGAAAAGAGCTCGTAGCTCTCATGCTGACCGTGGATATTTATCAAATATTTAGACAGCTCACGCAGCATTGAAACCGTTGCGGGTCTGCCGTTGATTTTACAGACGTTTTTTCCGCTTTGGCTCAGTGTGCGCTGCACAATAAGCGCGTCGTCCTCCAAAACGAACCCCAGCTCCTCAAGAGCCTTTTGCGCGGACTTGTTAATACTTTCAAACTGCGCGCTGACAAACGCCGAGGTCTCACCCGTGCGGATAATATCCTTTGAGGTGCGCTGCCCCATAATTGCGTTTATGGCGTCGATAATGATACTTTTACCCGCGCCTGTCTCGCCTGTGAGGACATTGAGTCCGCCCGAAAAGTCAATTGAGGTTTTTTCGATAACAGCAATGTTTTCTATATATAAGGTCTTTAGCATAACATTTACCTGCCGTTTACTATTTAGTGATATATTGCTTTAATGACTCTGTAAGCGCGGCCGCGCCCTCGTCATCGCGGCAGGCTACAAAAATAGTGTCGTCGCCCGCGATTGTTCCGACAATTGCCTGATTCTCGGTGGAATCCATTGCCGCGCAGACGGCGTTTGCCATGCCGCTTAGCGTTTTTATTACGACTATATTACGGGCGCAGTCAACCAAAACAACCGAGCCCGAAAAAAGCTGATCAAAATTTGAGCGCAGATCCACGCCGCGGCTGACGTCGGAAATATAGCGGTACTTGCCGTCGCTGCCCAGCGTTTTTACAAGGCGCAAATCCTTGATGTCGCGCGAGATCGTAGCCTGAGTCGCCTTGTAGCCCGCCTCTTTAAGACGGGTGATTATTTCATCCTGTGTTTCAACGGGATATTCGGAGATTATTTCAAGTATTTTTGCGTGTCTTCCGCTTTTCATCACAGTTCCCTTTCTTTTAGCTTTTCGTTCAGCTTTCGGTAGAAGTTGCGGTTCTCAATTGAAAGCAGCTTCAGTTTAAGCGAGGATTTACGAATAATTACACAATCCTGTTCAGATATCTCTATATTTTTTTCACCGTCAATAGACAGCACGCAGCTGCAGTTCAAAGGAATTTTTACCTTGACCGACAGGCAGGCGTCAGCGCCGAACAGCACCGAGCGCGAAAACAGCGAGTGAGGGCAAACAGGAGTCATCAGGATGCATTTCATCTGAGGAGATACAATGGGGCCTCCCGCGGAGAGCGAATACGCAGTGGAGCCGGTGGGAGTTGAAAAAAGAAGTCCGTCCGCGCGGTAACGTGAGATTTCCTCGCCGTCAAGCGAAAGCTCGAAGTCCACGATTTTTGACAGCGTTCCGTGGGTTACAACGGCGTCGTTTACCGCAAGATAAACATTTGAGTCTATCGGCGTGCGCACCTCAACCTCAAGAAGCAGTCGCTCCTCCATACTGTAGGTGCCGCTGACCAGCTTCTTCAGATCGCCAATCTCGTCAGCCTCAACGTCCGCGGCAAAACCCAGCCTGCCGACATTTACGCCGATAAGCGGAGTTGCGGTGCGAGCGGCATATTTTGCCGTATGGATAATTGTTCCGTCGCCGCCTACGGTGACGGCGATGTCGGCAATTTCAAAAAGCTGTTCAATTGTAGTGCAGAAGCTTACGCCGCTATTCTCAAACACATCCGAGCAGTTGGGGGGCATATAAAGCTTAACGCCCTCGCCGCCCAGTATTTCAATTATCCGGTCAGCGCATTCAATTGCCTTTTCCTTCGATAAATTAACAATAATAGCTATCTTCATAAAATCCTCTTTCAAAGTCAGGATTATTTGTCCAGAGCCTCGTGAGAAGCCTTTACAAGCTGCTCGGGCGTAACGTCGGTATACGCCTTGGGATCATCGGATTTCTTGAGGTGAATAAGGTACTCAATGTTACCCTCGGGTCCTTTTATGGGCGAAAAATCCAGATTCAGCACGTCAAAACCGCTTTGCAGGCAAAACTCATAAATGCCCCTGACAACCTCAACGTGAACCGACGGGTCGCGTACAACGCCTTTCTTCCCTACCTTTTCCCTGCCCGCCTCAAACTGCGGTTTTATAAGGCAGACAGCCTGAGCGTTTTCCACCATTAGCTCCCTTGCCACGGGAAGGATCAGCCTCAGCGAAATAAATGATACGTCAACCGAGAAAAAGTCGATCGGGTCGGGCACCTGCTCGCGCGTCACCTTCCGCATGTTGGTGCGCTCAAGGTTTACAACGCGCTCGTCGGTGCGCAGCTTCCACGCAAGCTGGCCGTATCCGACGTCGATGGAATAAACCTTTTTGGCGCCGTTTTGAAGCATACAGTCGGTAAAGCCGCCCGTGGACGCGCCGATATCCATTGCCGTAGCTCCGCTGAGGTCAAGGTTAAAATTGTCAATTGCCTTTTCAAGCTTCAATCCGCCGCGGCTGACATATTTAAGCACGCTTCCGCGAACTTCGATATTTGCCGTTTCATCATACGACATGCCGCATTTATCGGCCTTCTGATTGTCGACATAAACCTGCCCCGCCATAATAATGGCCTTGGCTTTTTCCCGGCTTTCGGCAAAGCCCTTTTCATATACCAAAATATCAAGTCGTTTTTTCATTGTTTAAGTCCTTTAAAATAACCTCGGTCATGCCCTTGCTGTCGAGCTTTAGCATTTCGAGCGCCTCATTTACAGACATCTGCTTTACAAACTCATCGCCGATTGCCTTGATATGATACGAGCCTCTGAAGCCGCGAAGCACTACCAGATCGGAGAAGTTGCGCGCGATTCCGCCGTTTTTAACGCCCTCCTCAAAAAACCAGATCTCTTTAAAGCGCGAGGCAAAGAACACGGCGTCGTCGCTTATCGGCTTTATTTTGCAGAGCTTTAAAATGCAGACGTCAATTCCCTTTTCGCTGAGCATTTGCTGAGCCTTGCACGCGTACGAAAATAATCTTCCGTAGGTGACAAGCAAAAAGCGCGCGTTTGGATTTCCGTAAATATTATAGTCGATACTCTCCTCCGGGAAATTATCGGGGCGATAAAGCTCGCCTCCGCGAGGATAACGCACCGCCGCAAGCCCCTTTTGAACATAAAGCGCGGTGTGAAGCGACTTGCGCATACCCTCGAAGTAAGTCGGAGAGTAAACCGTTGAATTCGGAACAGTGTTCAGCATAGACACATCGAACACTCCCTGGTGGGTTTCGCCGTCGCTGCCTACTATTCCGGCGCGGTCAATCGCAAGGACAAGATGGTTGTTGCCCAGAGCGGCGTCATGAATAAGCTGGTCGTATGAGCGCTGCAAAAAGGTGGAATAAACCGCGAAAACAGGTCTGAAGCCCTTTGAGGCTAAACCGCAGCCGAACGTCACGGCGTGTTCCTCGGCGATTCCCACGTCAAAGAAACGGTTCTTATGGAATTTTGAGAACTCGGTAAGACCGGTTCCGCTCGTCATTGCCGCTGTAATAGCGCAGATTTTTTCGTCCTTTTCAGCGAACTCGCAAAGCGCTCTTCCGAATTCGGCTGAGAATCCCTTGTGGCTTGAAATCGGCTCGCCCGAGTCGATGTCAAACTGGCCTATGCCGTGGAACTCACCCGGCTTGCTCTCCGCCGGATGATATCCCTTGCCCTTTTTTGTAACTACGTGAATAAGCGCCGGAGAATTGTTTTTCTTTGCGGCAAGAAGAGCGTTTTCAAGCTCCTCGATGTTATGTCCGTCGATTGGGCCGAAATATGTAAAACCAAAGCAATCAAACAGGGTATTTTTATAAATAAGGTTTTTAATTTTGGATTTGCTTCGGCGCAAAATTGCCTTCATCAGTCTGCCAAGCAGCGGAATCTTTGACAAAACCCGCTCGGTATTGCGCTTTACGCGTATATACCACGGACGGATGCGCACGGTAGTAAGGTACCGCGGAATTGCGCCTACGTTTTTTGAAATAGACATTTTATTGTCGTTAAGCACAACTATGAAATTCTTATTATATCTTCCGGCGTTGTTCATCGCTTCAAAGGCAAGTCCACCCGTAAGCGAGCCGTCGCCGATAACCGCTATGGTGTGGCTGTTGTCGCCTCGCATCGCTTTGGCGTTTGCTATACCGAAAGCCGCGGAAATAGATGTGCTGCTGTGACCCGTGTTAAAATCATCATACGGGCTTTCTTCCTTTTTGGGAAAACCGGAAATGCCGTCTTTAGTGCGCAGCGTATCAAAGCTGTCGAACCTGCCTGTAAGAAGCTTGTGTGTATAGCTTTGGTGTCCGACATCCCACACAATGCTGTCCTTAGGGAAGTTGAACGTGCGGTGCATGGCAACCGTCAGCTCCACCACGCCAAGATTGGGTGAAAGATGGCCGCCGTTTACCGAGATAACCTCAACAAGTTTTCCGCGAATTTCCTCACAGAGCGAATCAAGCTGTTTTTCGTCAAGCCGCTTAACGTCATCGGGAGATTTAATTTTTGATAATAACGGATAATCACCCATAATACCAATTCCTATAAAATAATTCCAATCGTCTAAAAGAAAACGAGGTCGGATAACTGTTATTTTACACGTTTTGCCAGATCCAGGGCAAAAAAGCTGAGGCCTTTTGTGTTTCCGCCTAAGCGTCCCAGAGCGGCAATGGCTTTTGCGGTGTACTCATCAACAAGCTTTTGGCTCTGCTCAATGCCCAGGAGTGAAACGATTGTGGACTTATGATTCTCCTCATCGCTGCCAACAGGCTTTCCGAGCACCTCATTTGTTGACGTCAAATCTAATATATCATCTTGAATCTGGAAGGCGTAGCCTATGCTCCTGCCGTATTCGGAAGCCGCCTTTATTTTTTCGTCATCGGCGTTTGCCGCGATGCAGCCAAGCTCGCACGCGGCCTGAAGCAGGCACGCGGTTTTTTTGCCGATAAGCTCCTCAACAACATCCAAAGGCGCCTGAGTGTTTTCGCTTACAAGGTCAATCATCTGGCCCCCCGCCATACCTACGCAGCCCGAATATTCAGCGAGGGTGTTGACGGCCTTTCGGCACGCCTTATCCCCGGCAAGCTTAGCGGTCTTGTCCGACGACAGAATTTCAAAGGCGAGAGTTTGAAGTGCGTCGCCCGCCAGCAAAGCGGTATCCTCGCCGAACACCTTGTGATTTGACGGCTTGCCGCGGCGCAGGTCGTCATCGTCCATGCAGGGCAAATCATCGTGAATAAGCGAGTAGGTATGAACCATCTCCACGCGCTTTCCGCCAGCCTCAAGGCTGTAGCGCATCGCGTCGATAAGCTTGCCCTCTCTTATGTCAGAGGACGGCAGATAGCTGAAAAGTGCTTTTTCAATCATTGAAAGATAACTGTTATTCATTGCTTTCCTCCGAAATCAGCTTGGCAAGTTTTTCGTTCGCCTCGTCGATTTTACCCTTGCAAACATTCAGCTCGTTCATGCAGAAGGCGAGCAGCTCGCACGCCTTTGTATAGAGCGTTACGCTTTCATCAATCGGCAGAGCGGTGTTTTCAAGTTGTTTTATTGTTTCCTCAAGCAAATTATTTGCCTGCTCAAGCGTCATTTTTTTATCCATTTCTTTCCTCCGTCAGCGCGTATTCCAGCAAACGCTGCATACGGTGATTTGCTCCGCTGCGGCTTATAGGCGGGTCTAAATGCTCACCCAGCGCGCGCAGCGACATTTCGGGATTTTCAAGTCTGAGCGCCGCTATCTCCTTTAAATCGTCGGGAAGCGCCTCAAGCCCCACGGTTTTTTTTATGTACTTTATAGCCTCAAGCTGCTTGGCGGCAGCGGAAGCGACCTTTTCAATATTCGCTACCTCGCTGTTTATGCGGCGGTTCACGTTATTCCTGACCTGCTTTACCGCTTTTGTGCCCATAACCTCCATAGCCTGTATCTGCGCGCCGACATATGTAAGCAGGTCACATATCTGCTCGCTGCCCTTGAAATAGACAATATAGTTGCCGCTGCGTTTAACGGTTTTCGGGGTAAACTCGCACTCGGCAACCTCGGTCAGTATTTTGCACAAATCCATGCTGAGGTTTTTGTACGGAACGCAGAATTCCGCGTGATAGCTTTTCATCGGGTCGGACACCGAGCCGCAGCTCAGGAACACTCCTCTGACAAAAGCCGCCGTCACCTCGTCCGACGGAAGATTTGCGCGGTTAACGCGTAGCGTAACCTGTGATTCGCTGTGCCCGAAATCCTCAAAAATTTCACGGCACTCATCGGAATCCACCACAATTATTTTATAAAGGCGGCTGTCGCCCGAACGGGCGCGGAGAGCGCTTTGGCGCTCGATAATCGGCATATACAGGTTTTCAAGCAGAAAAGAAACCCGCTTAGCGGCATAGGAGCTTTCCGTCGTAAAAACGATTCTGTCGGCGCTGAAGGCTTTTCCGAACAGCAGCATACCGTACAGCTCGGCTTTAAGAGTTTCCCTGTCAAAGCTGCCGATCTTGCACAGCTCCTTTTTGACATCTGATGAAAAAGACACGGTTCCTCCTATTTCGCGACGTCGCGGTGCTGGATAACGCACCTGTAGCCCAAATCAAGAAAATGATGTTCAAGCTCGCGCGCAACGGTTATGCTGCGGTGCTTACCGCCCGTGCACCCTATACCGACAACCAGCTCGCTTTTGCCCTCTTTTAAATAAAGCGGAACCGAAAAGTCGAGCATGCTCAGCGTCCTGCGCAAAAACTCCTGTGTGTCCTCGCTTCCGAGCACATAGTCCCGTACCACCTTATCAAGACCCGTAAGGTTTTTAAGCTCGGGAATGTAAAACGGATTAGGCAGACAGCGCACATCAATGATGAGGTCAGCCTCAAGCGGAATTCCGAATTTAAAGCCGAAAGACATAAAAGTCAGCGTAAGCGCCTGCGAGGTATCCTCCATAAACAGGCTCATTACGCGCTCGCGAAGCTGCTTGTTTGACATGTACGAGGTGTCTATTGTATAGTCCGCAAGATTTTTAACAGGCACAAGCAGCGCCCTTTCAAAATCTACCGCGTCGGAAATCAGGCCGTCCTTCAGCCTGTCAGAAAGCGGGTGTCTGCGGCGTGTTTCTTTATAGCGCATTACTATAAGGTCGGTTTTCGCGTCGAAAAACAGAATTTTAATATCCTTGTGAGCAGCCTTGAACTGCTCAATTCCTACATGCATGGTTTTGTAGTTTTCGGTTCCTCTGACGTCAACCACAACCGCGACACGCTGCATACTCTTGTCATCTGATTTTGAGCAGAGCGTGTAAAGCATATTCAGAAGTGACGCGGGAATATTGTCAACGCAGTAATATCCGATATCCTCGAGCACTCTCAGCGCCGAGGTTTTGCCCGCGCCCGACATACCCGTAATAATTACGAATTCCATATATTTCTCCTAAAGAATAATAAGCTCACATTCCAGGTTATATCCTGTTTCGTCAAAAACCTTTGTCTGAACCTCGCGAATAAGGCTTTTTACGTCATTCGCGGTCGCCTTAGAGCGGTTTATAATAAAGCCCGCGTGCTTTTCGCTAACCTGAGCGTCGCCGTGCGAGTGTCCTTTAAGACCGCACTGCTCGATATTCCGAGAAAGTCATCCATTTTAGCGCGGATGTTTTCGGGATCGTCCTTTTTAAGCTTAATTGTAACGCCCGTTATTATCGCCTTGTTGCCGCGGTAAACGCTTGTGCGGTAACCGAAGTCAAGACCGTCTTTTTCAATTCTTCCCGACTCTCCTTCGGGGGTAAGGTGGTTAACGCTGTAAACAACGTCCTTCATCTCGCCGCCGTAAGCGCCGGCGTTCATGAAGATCGCGCCTCCGACAGTGCCGGGAATGCCCCACGCGAACTCAAGACCGCCAAGGCCGCTGTTGAGCGCGAACTTACAGAGCGCGGCAAGACTTGCGCCCGCTCCGCAGTAAATTGTGTCGTCGTCCACAAGAGAAATCTTGCGGAAGTCGCCGTCCAGACGTATAACCACGCCTCGGTAGCCGTCGTCGGACGCGAGAATATTGCTTCCGTTGCCGATAATCATGTAGTCAATATCGGATTCGCGGCACTCCCTGATAATCGCGCTGAGCTTGCTCAGTGACGTAACCTTTACATATGTATCGGCAACGCCGCCTATTTTAAAGGTGGTATGCTTATTAAGCGGCTCGTATTTTCGGGCGTCACAATTTAGAATTTCGGCAAGGTTATATACAATATCAGTTCTGTCCATAATTAAATTTACCTCTCATAATAGATTACTCCCATTTGTCGATAATAACCTTTGGCGATTCGGGCATTGCGGCAACATCCATACCAAGGCTCATTAGCAGATCCTTGGCGGCGTTGTAGCCCATCTTCTTCTGGCGGTTATTCATGGCGGCAACCTCAATAATTACCGCGAGGTTACGGCCGGGCTTTACGGGAATTGTCATTGTGGGCACCTCAACGCCGAGAATTTCCATATACTCGTTGTCAAGTCCCATTCGGTCATAGACCTTTGTATTGTCCCACAGCTCAAGGTTTACAACCATGTCGATTTTTTCGCTGGTTTTGATTGAGCCCATACCGAAGAGCTGACGGGCATTTATAATTCCTATGCCGCGAAGCTCGATAAAATGTCGGATATTCTGAGGAGACTGGCCGACAATTGTGTTGATTGAGGTTTTGAGTATCTCAACGGCGTCGTCGGCAACAAGACGATGCCCGCGCTTGATAAGCTCAATAGCGGTCTCGCTTTTACCTACGCCGCTGTCGCCGATAAGCAGACAACCTTCGCCGTACACCTCAACCAGAACGCCGTGGCGCGTAATTCGGGGAGCCAGCTCGCGGTTCAAAAATGATACAAGACGCGCGGTAAGATCCGATGTATTTTCATCGGTACTGAAGATAGAAACCTTGTGAAGCTTAGCGCTTTCAAGGATAACGTTTGACGGCTCTATTTGCCTGCATATAATTACCGCGGGCGGCCCGAAGCTGAAAATCGAGTCGATAACCATCCGCTGAGCCTCGGAGCCGAACCTGCCCAGGTACGAAAACTCGGTGTTGCCGAGAATCTGAATACGCTTGTTGTCAAAGAACTCAAAATAGCCCGTAAGCTCTAAGCCCGGTCGGTTGATTTCAACCGTAGATATTTTGGTATCTTCATAGTTTTCTGAAATATAAACCTTGTCAAGTCCCAGTCTGTTGACTATTTCGGACAGAGGCACCGAAAAACCAGACATAATTCCACCGCCTTATTTAAAAATGGGTATATTATAGTTAGTTTATATTATACTACAAAAGGCGAATTTAATAAAGTCTTTTTATGAATTATTTTTCATATTTTTGTGTTTTTTCTATTGCTTTATTTTACTTTTTTGCGAGATTTCAAAAGTCGACACTCTAAGCTCATTTTTTGCGCTGACAAACGGCACCTTAAATCTGCTGTCTTTTTTTCCCGCGTAGCTGTTTAAAACGCTGAGATAATCCGTTTTAACCCCGGAATTATTTTTCTTGCACAGAATTATAAGGCTTTCTATGCTCTCCTGAACCGAGGTCTTTTTATTCATCAGTTTAATGGTCTCGCCGTCGCACACCGCCACATACGCAATAGGAGAAAATGAAGCCTGAGTGGAAATATATTCAATATCGCTTTGCATTATATCACCGCACACATCTTTATCGATCAAGAGCAGTTCAAGCTTATTGAGCGACATATCGGGAATATACTTTTGCTGCGCAAGCTTTGTCGCTTCCTCAAATGAATCCGCGGGAATCGCCACCGCTTCGGGAGAATCGCTGTCGGTCAGGATATAGAAGGTGTAGGTAAGCCTTCCGTCCTGCCTGTGAACACTTACGTTCTCAATAATTGAAGCTGTTTCGATTTTATGCGAACTTTTG
Source organism: uncultured Eubacteriales bacterium (assembly GCA_900315195.1). GTDB lineage: Bacteria > Bacillota > Clostridia > Oscillospirales > Acutalibacteraceae > Ruminococcoides. The sequence continues at coordinate 37,373 of OMYD01000035.1, forward strand.
CAGCCCGTCATCGTTAAAGCAATCAGAGCAATAACTGTAATTAATCGCTTAATCATGGCGGCTCCTTTCACGAATCAAATAAACGCACGGCACCGCTGCCGCCGCTATTACGCTGAATATGGCAAACACAAGCGGATCGGTTAATATTTCTTTTACAGAATTATTATTATACGCAATTAGCCTAAGAAGAAACACGGCTGCCGCAAATGAAGAAATAAACGGCAGACTTTCGCTCTTTTTCGCGGACTTTCCGACACAGCAAAGCAACAGAGAAATAATCATAAACACCGACATGGTACAGAGCGCCATATAAAAGCTTTCCACTCCCGCAAACGAGCCGAAATGGGCAACTCTTGACAGCACAAAGGTCTGGTACTCCTGCCTTTGAGCGTACTCCCCTACGGCAAACGCTATAAAAAACAGCACAAGCGCAAACTTTATTCCCGTAAGCGCTATCGCGATTACAGGGTGACGCAGTTTGAAATTCACCGTATCCCCTGCAAGGCAGGCAAATACCACGCCCGCAAAGCACGCAGTGGCAAAGAAAACCGTGTTCCGCCAAAACGACGGGAAGTCACTGCTTAGCCGCCATATATCGCTGTCAATTTCCAGTGATGAAACGCTGCCGCCGAACATCAGGATATTTGTCAGCATCGCAAGCACAAAAAGAAAAATGCCGAAGCGCGTAATCGCGTTAGCTCCCTTGAAAGCGGCGTATACACAGCACACAATCAGCAGAAGCCCTGTCATGCAAGGGCTTGCGTCGGGATAATACTTTTTACAGAACATATCCGTGTAAGGAATCAAAAAATAAAGCGCAGCGTAGATACAGTATACGGCATAAAACACGATTACTGCCCTTTGCTCAGGCTTTGAGCGGCGGCTAACAAGTGAAAGCACATCAGAGTCACAGTGTTTTTTTATCAGCACCGCAGGCAGAAAACACAAAAAGCAAACAACAAGCCCAGTCAGCACACAGAATAAATTAACGGCAAATGACGCGTCTGTCGACAAGCTATAATTCTGTAAAAGAATTACCGAGCACGCGCATAACGCAAGCGTCATTAGGAGCCGCTTTGAAGAATACTTTACCTCGGTTCGCACTATACTTCCTCCGTTTCAGCAAAATTCTGAACTTTGATTGTGTGTTTTGAGAGCGACTTCCAGCCCACGCGCACAAACACGTCGCGCATTGAGCGCAGCGAAAACGGCGACAGCGCCGAAAGATACGGAACACCGAGCGAGGTTTTTGAGCACATGCTGATTAAAATCAGCGCGGTCGCGAGCACAATGCCCCAAAGCCCCAAAACTCCGCCGACAATTACAAGCACAAAGCGCAACATGGTAATCGGCGGATACAGCGGCGAGGTAACGTAGCTGCAAATCGCGGCGGTCGCAACGACCATAAGCGTAGAGGAGCTTATTATGCCCGCGCTTACAGCGCTCTCGCCAATTACAAGAGCGCCGACTATGCTCACCGCGTGACCGAGCGATTTCGGTATGCGCAGCCCGGCTTCCTTCATTATTTCATAAACAACGGTAATCAGCAGCACCTCAAACATTACGGGCAGCGGCGTGCGTGAAAGCGAGTCGGCGGTCTTTATCAGTATCCACGTCGGAAAGTACTCGGGATGGAACTGCGCCAGCGCGGTATACAGCGCCGGCAGAAAAACCGAGATAAAAAAAGAAAAGTATTTCAGAGCGCGTACAAAAGCCGCGTAATAGGTGCGGTTTGAGTAGTCGTCAACGCCCTGAAACTCCTCGACAAACAGCCTCGGCACAATGATAACCGCGGGCGTGCCGTCAACAATAATCGCTATTCTGCCCTCCGTAAGCTTACCGCATACGGTGTCGGGGCGCTCTGAAATGCCCACGCCCGAAAACAGGCGGCTTGTGTGAGGATCCTCGAGATATTCGGTGAGATACCCCGCGGCAAGCACCGTTTCCAAATCACAGGAATTCAGCCGCATTCTCAGCTTGTTCAAGAGCTTAGGCGAGGCGGCGCTTTTAAGATAGCACAGCATAAGCTGCGTTTTTGACTTCTCTCCCACCGTTACCTGTTCAAACACCAGATTGGGGTCTTTTATCCGCCTGCGGATAAGCGACATGTTTACCCTAAGCGGCTCGGTAAAGCCCTCTCTGGCTCCCCGCTGCACGACCTCGCTTTCAGGCTCGGAAACTCCTCTGAACGCGAATCCCTGCGCTCCTATCGCAATCAGCCGCTGAGCTCCGTCAATTGCAATTACGGTAAAGCCCGAGGTTATAAAGCTTATGAGCTTATCAATACCGTCAAACGCGGTGACGTCTGACGAGGCTAACACCGAGTACAGCACCGTATCAAATACCTCGGCTGAGGTCTGCCGCTTAAAATTATATGCCATAAGCGGATTTATTGCAGATTGCGCAAGCCCCTCCTTATCCACCATGCCCTCCATGGTAATTATCAGCGCCTTGATTTCATGTCCGGAATTCAGTGTAACTTCTCTTACCGATAAATCAGCGGAATTGCCGAACATTGCTTTTAAGTTATTTTTTAATTCTGATACAGAAATATATATAAAAATCACCACACAAACAGTCTTTTCCCTATTATTTCAAATTACCCCTTCATTATTCAGGAATAATCGGGGGAAAACAGGGCAAAACAGTATTGGTGATTTACATGCTGATTTCGGTTATCAGAACCGTAATATTATACGCCTTTATTATGTTTGCTATCCGCCTTATGGGAAAGCGGCAGATAAGCGACATGCAGCCCAGCGAGCTTGTGGTAACGATGGTTATTTCCGACATAGCGTCGCTGCCTATGCAAAACACGGCTCAGCCATTAATAAGCGGCGTTGTGCCCGTGCTGATTCTGGTGTCGCTTGAGCTTATCGTAAGCGTTGTTATGATGAAAAGCAGGCTTTTCAGGCGGCTTATCTGCGGAAGCCCCGTTGTGATTATTGAGGACGGCAGGCTGCTTCAAAAGCAGCTTAAAAGGCTGAGGCTGACAAACGACGACCTTCTGGCGCAGCTCAGACAGCAGAATATCTTTTCGCTCGGCGACGTGCAGTACTGCATTATGGAGACAAACGGCTCGCTGAGTGTTCTTGAAAAGCCCTCAAAGCGCGTTCCGAACGCTGAGGAAAGCGGCGTAAAAATTGACGACACTAAGCTTGAAGCGGTTGTAATAAACGACGGCGTGCTGCTAAAATCCGCTCTGAAGCTTTGCAATCAAAGCGAAGAAAAAGTCAGGCGCATACTGAAAAACAGCAGCTTAAATCAAAATGAAGTGTTCCTGATGTCGCTCGACGGCAGCGGAAGCTGCAATATCATAAAAAAGGAGACCTGACATGAAGCGTATTATAATCTCGTTAATACTTACGGCAATTGTGCTGGGAGCTTCGGTTTTCGAGGTGATTTACGTCGGCAAAAAGTCGGACGACTACACGGACAGAATTAAAAAAATTGACGCCATGCTCAGTAACAACGATACCGAAAGCGCGCTAAAGGAATGCCGCGCGCTTGAATCGGACTGGGACGGCGACGCGGAAAAAATATATACCCTGCTCAGCCACGACACTGTTGACAGCGTTGGCTACGGGATTTCGGGAATGAGGGCGTATATCGAAAACGACAATACAGATATGTATTATTTTGAGAGCGCGGGCGCAAAAAAAGGACTCGCCTCCATAAAAGGAAGCGAGTACCCGTTTATTGAGAATATTCTGTAATGATTATTTCTTGGCGGCTGCTTTTTTCTTTGCCTTGTGTGTCTGCCAGATAACCCAGAGGGGACCTGCAATGCAGAGCGAAGAATAACAACC
>OMYD01000071.1 GCA_900315195.1 uncultured Eubacteriales bacterium
CAAGAAGAATCTTTTTGAGATAGTCGCCGCCCACGGAATACCCTACGCCGCCACCGCAAGCGTAGGATATCTCAACGATTTTATGCGAAAGGTGGAAAAAGCTAAGCAAATAAAAGGCACAAAGTACATTCACATTCTCGCGCCCTGTCCCACAGGCTGGGGCGTAAAAACGGACGAAACCGTTGAAATCGCTAAGGAGGTCGTTGACTGCGGTCTTTGGTACCTCGCTGAATACGAAAACGGCGATTTTACGCTGAACCACCGCCCGAAAGAGTTTTCGGACGTTTCGGCTTATCTCAGACGTCAGAGCCGGTTTAAGCATCTGACCGACGAGGACATAGAAATCATCACACGCTCCCGCGATAAAAAATGGGAGTTTATCAATCAAAATTTTAAGTGATTTTAAGGAGTAAAAAGCAATGAGCAGAGATATAAATAATAAATTCTGGGACGAGGAGCTTGAGACCCTGCCTCGTGAAGAGCTTGAAAAAAGACAGCTCGAAGACTTGAAGGAGATCGTAAAATTCGCCTATGAAAACGCGCCCTATTACAAGCGCAGCTTTGACGAGGCAGGCGTAAAGCCCGAGGATATCAAAACCCTCAAGGATATTCAGAAGTTCCCCTTCATCAATAAGAAAACCCAGCGCGACACACAGGGCGTAGGCTCCTTCTTGGGCGAGCTTGCGGCTGTTCCCGAGGAGGACGTGGTATTTATTTCCACCTCGTCCGGTTCGACAGGCGTTCCCACCATGAGCCCGTTCACCAAAAAGGACTTCGACGAATTTCAGGATACCGAAAGCCGATGGTTCTGGCAGATCGGTATGCGCCCGAACGACCGCTACGTTCACGCGCTCAACTTCTCGCTCTATGTTGGCGGTCCCGACGTTATCGGCGCGCAAAATCTCGGCGCGCTCTGCATCTGGGGCGGTACGCTCCCGAGCGAGCGCCTGCTGTTCGTATTGAAAACCTATCAGCCGACCGTCATCTGGACTTCGCCGTCCTATGCATGGCAGCTCGGTGAAAAAGCCCTGAAGAGCGGCATCGACCCCAAGAAAGACTTGAATATCAAGAAAATCATCGTCGCCGGCGAGCTCGGCGGATCGATCGACGCCACCAGAAAGGCAATCGAGGACATCTGGGGCGCGGAGGTATACGACTTCTACGGACTGTCCGACATTTTCGGAGCCTGCGCCGCAATGTGCGAGGCGAAGGACGGACTTCACATCGCAGAGAACCATATTCTCGTTGAAACGATCGACATCCATACAGGCGAGATCTTAGAGCCCGGTCAGGTCGGCGAGCTTGTATTTACGACCCTCAGAAAGCACGCGCGTCCGCTGATCCGCTTCCGCACAGGCGACATCGGACGTATCGACAATACAAAGTGCTCCTGCGGCAGAACGCACGGCAGGATCCATATTTTAGGCAGAAAGGACGATATGTTTATCGTCTCGGCAGTCAACGTATTCCCGAGCGATATCGAGGCGGTCATCCGCGAGCAGGACGGCATTACGGGCGAATATCTTATTAGGATTTTTGAGAAAGATTTCACCAATAAGTACGCCGTTGAAATCGAGAAGAACAGTGATAACCCCAAGACCGACGAGGAGGTTGCCGCCGAGGTTTCAGCAGCGCTGAAAGCGCGTATCGGCGTTAAGCCCGCGAGAGTCGTCGTACATCCCGACGGCGGACTTGACACACGCTCCGAGCATAAGTCAAAGCGCGTTATTGACGAGCGCAACCTTGAATACGTCATCTAATAAGTATATAATAGGGCATAAAACAGCCCAAATAATAACGATGGAGGAACTTTTATGCCCGCACTATCCAAACGAACCGAAACCTTTACGGATTCCGTCATCCGCCGCATGACGAGAATTTCCAATCAATACGGCGCGGTAAATCTCTCTCAGGGCTTTCCCGATTTTGAACCGCCGCGCGAGCTGCTCAAACGTCTCGCAGAGGTGTCAAACGAGGATTTTCACCAGTATTCCATCACATGGGGCGCGCAGAATTTTCGTGAGGCGCTTGCCGAAAAACAGTCGCGGCTCATGGGCAGAAGGATAGACCCTAACGCGGAGATCGTCGTCACCTGCGGCAGCACCGAGGCGATGATGGCGGCTATGATGACCGTTGCCAATCCGGGTGATAAGGTGATCGTGTTCTCGCCGTTTTATGAGAACTACGGCGCGGACACGATCCTGTCGGGGGCGGAACCGATATACGTTCCGCTCTATCCGCCCGAATTCAACTTTGACCCAAACGAATTGGAAGCAGCTTTCAGACAAAAGCCCAAGGCGTTGATCCTCTGCAATCCCTCCAACCCCTGCGGAAAGGTGTTTACCTATGACGAGCTGAAAATCATTGCCGATCTCGCCGAAAAATACGACGTGTTTGTGATCACCGACGAGGTTTACGAGCACATTGTTTACGCGCCGCACAAGCATACCTATTTTGCTTCGTTGCCCAATATGTGGGAGCGGACGATCTCCTGCTCCTCGCTTTCAAAAACCTATTCCGTCACCGGCTGGCGTTTGGGGTATATCATTGCACCGCCGCATATTATCGACGTGGCAAAGAAGGTCCACGACTTTTTGACTGTCGGCGCAGCTGCACCCCTGCAGGAGGCGGCGGTGACAGGACTGCGCTTCGGAGACGATTATTACAGTCGGCTCGCCGATAAATACACCGAAAAACGCGATTTGTTCCTCAGGGGGCTTGACGATATCGGGATCGCCCACACAAATCCGCAGGGCGCATATTATGTGCTGCTCGATATCTCGGAATTCGGCTATGAAAGCGACCTTGATTTCTGCGAAAAGCTCGCCGAAAAGGTAGGCGTAGGCGCGGTGCCCGGCTCAAGCTTCTTCCGTGAAAATGTCAACCACCTGATTCGCCTGCACTTCGCTAAGAAAAACGATACCTTGAACGTTGCTCTCAACAGGCTATCGGATATATATAAGCTAAAAAAATGAGGTGTTTGTAAATGAAACGAATATTAACTATTCAGGATATATCGTGCGTCGGAAAGTGCTCTCTTACCGTAGCGCTCCCGATCATTTCGGCAACGGGCGTTGAAGCGGCGATCCTGCCGACCGCAGTGCTTTCGACCCATACAATGTTTAAGAATTTCACCTGCAAGGATTTGGACGATCAGATCCTTCCTATCGCAAAGCACTGGAAGGATGAAAATATCACCTTTGACGCCTTTTACACCGGCTATCTCGCCTCGGCGCAGCAGATCGATAAGGTGCTGACTTTGATCAACAGCCTGAAACGCGAGGGCGACCTTGTGATCGTCGATCCGGCTATGGCGGATAACGGCAAGCTTTATCCGGCTTTTGACAGCAGCTTCCCGAAGGAGATGGCAAGGCTCGCGGCTCAGGCGGATATCGTTTTGCCGAACATTACCGAAGCGTGCCTGATGACCGATACGTCCTACCGCGAAAGCTATGACGAGCAGTTCGCAAAAGAAGTTGTCAAAAAGCTCGCCGCTCAAGGCGCTTCTACCGTTGTGCTGACAGGAGCGGCATTTGACGGCAAATACGGCGTTTTGATTTATGACAGCAAAACAGGAGATTTTAGTTTTTATGCTCAAAACAAGATAGACGCGGCCTATCACGGAACAGGCGACGTATTCAGCTCAGCTTTCACCGGCTTGCTGCTTCGCGGAAAATCCGTTTCGGACAGCGTAAAAGCTGCGGCTGATTTTACGGCGGAAAGCATACGGCTCACAAAAGAAACGCCCGGTTCCAATTGGTACGGCGTTGATTTTGAAAGAGCGTTGCCAATACTGATAGAAAGGATTGATACCAAATGACAGAGAAAGCTGCTGTGAGCAAAGCGTCGATTTATTTTCTAAGTGTAACCGCTTTGTTCATTGCTTTAACCTATGTATTTACCGCGTTTGTCAATATCCGACTTCCGATCGCGGCAAACGGAGGCTTGATACATCTCGGCAACGTGCCGCTGTTTATCGCGGCGATCCTTTTCGGAAGGAAAGTCGGAGCGATCGTGGGCGGTGTCGGCATGGCATTGTTCGACCTGCTTTCAGGATGGACGCTCTGGGCGCCGTTCACTTTGGTGATCGTCGGACTTATGGGATATGTGACAGGCTTGATCGCCGAACATAAGCAAAAACTCGGTTGGTATGTGATCGCGTTTGCCATCGCCTGCGCAATAAAAGTTGTCGGCTATTACATTGCCGAGGCGATCATTTATCAAAACATTTTTGTGCCGATAAGCTCAATTCCCGGCAACATTCTGCAGGTTGCAACTGCTGCGGTAATCGTATCGGTAATCATTGTCCCGTTGAGAAAAGCGGTTTCAAAAACAATTCCTTTGCAGAAATTATCAGGAATGTGACGGCCGCCATGCGGCAAGAAGCGCGCCTTTGGAGAAATAAAGCTATAGGAAACCTTCCTGTAACGGCGCGTCAAAACGCGGGCGCGGAAGGAAGGTTTTCTATGTTGTTTAGTAGCGCGAATTGGGTGCAGCGTCACGCTGCCGCGGACTGCCCTGTCGCTTTACGCGGTCGGCGCGGTGTTACCTTAAATTCCAACAGAAGAAAAAGCGATGCATAAAATGAAGTCATAATAAATATGAAATGAGGTTTTATTATGGCTGTAAAGAGTTTATCTATACGAATTGATGAGGAAATGCTGAACAAGCTGCACGTTGTTGCCGACTATGAAGGTCGCTCGGCGAACAGTCAGATATTGATTCTGATTCGTGACGCTATCGAGAAGTACGAGGAAAAGCACGGGAAGATAGAGTTGTAAAACACCTCCGTATGGTTATTCATTCGGAGGTATTTTTATGGTTATAGCCACAACTTAAAGTTGTACCCTACACAAGTTTTCGGTCATTTTCAAATCCTCAATCATAGGCTATACTTTAATCACAGCAAGAGAAAAGCTGAATAAAACATAACATAATTTAGGAGGAAATTAAAATGACAAACATCGAAAAGGCTTTAGCATTGATCAACACATTCGCAACAGGTGACACAGAGAAGGCGGCATCCTTACTCGCTGAGGGTTACATCCAGCATAATCTCGCATACGGCACAGGCAGAGACGCTTTTATAGGCGCGGTACAGTATCTCGCTTCCGCTCCCGTAAAGACAACCGTCAACAACATCCGCGCTTTTGAGGACGGTGACAAGGTTTTCCTGCAAACCGTTTACAACTTCGCAGGTGCAGGCGAGCAGGTAGCGTTCGATATCTTCCGTTTCGACGCTGACGGCAAGATCGCAGAGCATTGGGATAACCTCGCAAACAAGGCTGAACCCAATCCCTCCCGCCATACCCAGATCGACGGCACGCTCGAAAAAGACGGCTCCGATAAAGAAGCGACACGCAAGGTCGTTGCCGACTTTGTAGGCGATATTCTCAGAGGTGAGAATCCCGATAACATCACTAATTACTTCGACGGCGACAATTACATCCAGCACAACACAGGTATCGCCGACGGTCTTTCGGGCTTGGGCAAAGCTCTTGCGGCTCTTGCAGAGCAGGGCATTCAGATGATCTACAACGAAACCTATATGGTGCTTGCCGACGCGAACTACGGTCTCGCGGTATCCGAAGGAACTTTCGGCGGCGCTCCCACCGCCTACTATGATCTGTTCCGTGTTGAGAACGGCAAGATCGCCGAGCATTGGGATGTGATGGAAACTATCGCCGACAAGGAGACTTGGGCAAACGATAACGGCAAATTCTGATTCGTTTCAGATACAGAAAAAGCGTGGGGGCTGACCTCACGCTTTTGTCTTTAAACGGTATTCTCTTTGATGAAATCCATAAACTTTTTCGCCGTCGGACTGAGCCTGTCATAGTCCTTGAAGATAAAGGCAATGCAGTAGGTCAGCGTGTCGTCGTCGAAAGGGATCATACGGATATTTTTGAACAGCATTTTTGCACTTTCGTCGGGCGGAGAGATAAATATGCCCTTGCCCTTGTTGACGAGATTGAAAATCTGATTGATGTCGGAGGATTCAAAAACTTCCTTTGGCTTAAATCCGTGTTTCTTTGTGTATTCGTCGATGGTTTTATGATAGTGGGAACGCCTTTCAAACATAATGAAGTTTTTATCCCGCAGTTGACCGAAGTTGACAACTTCTTGCTGCGCCAGAGGATCGTCCTTATGAACGCAGAGCATAACCGGTAAAGTTTTGATCGGCAGGTGCTTGAAGCGCATCCCGTGACGGTTTTCGGGGATCGCTATCAATCCAAAGTGTTTGGAATCCTCCTTGACATAATTATCCGCGTCAAAGCCGGACATCTCTTTACGCTCAAGTGTAATGTTCGGATATTTTTCCTCAAATTCAAACAGCAGGTCGGTATCGAGAACACGGAAGATCGAGGGAACACAGGCAAAAGGCAGCGTCTGCGAACGACCGGATAATGCGGTGAACATTTCTTCTTCGGCGTGACGGTATTGCTCTACGATAGGAAAAAATTTGTCGTACAGCGTTTTGCCGCTTTCAGTGAGAACACTGCCCTTAACGGTGCGCTCAAACAGCTTGCAGTCAAGCTCCGCTTCCAGATTCTGAATACAGCGGCTCAACGCTTGCTGAGAGATAAACAATCCCTCGGCGGCTTTTGAAATGCTTTTGTATTTCGCTGTTTCAATGAAATACTCTATATGCTTGAATTCCATACGACCACCTCGTAGAAATAATTATAACAACAATTTCAAATTGTGGCAAGACTTTTTCAAAAGGTTATGCTATAATGGTGAAAACAAGGAAGTGACCGAAATGACCGCAACAGATTATCTGAAGTATATCGTCAATGAAATACACAGAACCATTGTCGCAACAGTAGATGACGAGGGTTTACCTGTTACCTGCGCTATTGATATGATGGACTGTGATGAAAACAGTCTGTATTTTCTTACCGCAAAGGGCAAGGCTTTTTATGACAGGCTTATCAACAGAGAGTATCTTGCTTTTACCGCTATGAAGGGCGAGGATACGATGTCAAGTGTGGCGGTATCTGTTCGCGGCAAAGTCAGAGAATTAGGCTTTGAAAGGATACCGGAGCTTTTCCAAAAGAATCCGTATATGAATGAGATATACCCGACCGAGGAATCGAGAAAAGCACTGACAGTTTTTCAGATTTATGAGGGCAGCGGAGAATGGTTCGATCTCAGTAAAAGACCGATTGAGCGTGCGAGCTTTACATTTGGAAAAACAGAAACAGCTCAAAGCGGATACTTTATCAATGATAACTGTATCGGGTGCGGCAGTTGTTTAGAGGTCTGCCCGCAGCAGTGTATTGATATGAGCATTATGCCTGCAGCTATCCGTCAGGAGAATTGCCTACATTGCGGGAATTGTATGTCAGTTTGTCCAATAGGTGCAATAGAAAGAAGATGATACTATGACACAAGCAGAAAGAAGAGTATATTTGATAGACTATCTGCTCGCCGAAAGGGGCGAAACAGCGGAGATCCCGAAAGATGAGTACAATCAAAAGCGCTTTCTGCGCTCGCTGTTCAATGTCCGTATGCCCGCGCCGATCGACGAGGGTTTCCTGCGTGTGCAGGATGAGTACTTGCAGGAAGAAGTAGCTCGCAAGGGCATTACCGATATTGCCGATCTTCTGCCGATACAAAAGGGTATCTATCTTTGGCAGGGCGACATCACGACGCTGAAATGCGGCGCCATCGTCAACGCCGCCAACTCGCAAATGCTCGGATGCTTCTATCCCTGTCACGGCTGCATCGACAATGCTATCCATACCTACGCGGGCATACAGTTACG
>OMYD01000076.1 GCA_900315195.1 uncultured Eubacteriales bacterium
AAAACGCTCTGTCCAACGCCCATATTTTAACTCATATACGGTCACAGCGCCGTCAGCCGTCTGCAAGGCTTTTCCTTTTCCGTTGTTGAAAACAACCTCTGTTCTCATTCCTCAACCTCCGTCACGAAATATCCTCAATCGCCGCGGTTGTAGAATAGCAGCCGCGTTTAAGCATCACATATGTATGCCCGTCCTCGCCCGTAAGCATCTTCTGAATAATCCACTTTCTGTTATCGTAAGTCACCATCTGACCGGCTGTATAAATAATCATTTCAAATCTCCTTTCTTTCCGCCTCAAGCGTTTCAAGCGCGTCAGCAAGCTCCCGTCCGCGTTTGTACAGATCTCCGGGGCTTAAACTCCGCCCGCAGTACTCTGTATAAATCTTCACGTACCGTTCGCCGCGCTTCTCATACAGCGTCAGCTTCAGCGATCCCGCCGGCATCTTCACGCGGTATTTCTTTCTGCGAAAGTATATCGTCATCGTTTTTATTCTCCTGCTCCTCGGGTTTCTCGCCGTCGCCCCCGTCTATTTTTCCAAGGATTCTTTCAAACGCTTCAAGGCGGCTGCTAAGCGCTATTTCATTCTTTTGCCGCTGCGCGTTTTCAAACTGCTCCTGTATAACATTACAGCTCAGAGCCTCGTTATTCGCCTTGAGCATATTATTTTCCACAACAAGATTGCGGATCTTTATTCCGCTGATTTCTTTCCCACGCGCGTAAAGCTTTTTACGATTCTCAATCTCGGCTCTCAGATTGTCCTCAACCTCAATTGCGCTAAAAAACTTTCTCTCAAGCTTTTGATATTTCCTTAACAGCTCGTTGTTTTTTCGCAGCGCCTCAGCAAGCAGTTTCTTGTTTTCTTGTGCCGCGTCCTTTATCATTTTCCGTTCCTTCTCTTTCAGGTGAAGAAGATAAAGCAGGTGATTTACTTTTTTCTTTTTCCGCCAAAACATTTGCATTCTCCTTTTTATAAAATTCCCAGCAGCAACAGGCGTAACCCCTCGAGCGTGACGGGCAACGCCTGAAAAATCTGCAATTATTACACCTTGAATTTTTCCAAGCCATACATTTTCTCAATCCCGATAGCCACGCCGCGGACATTATCGCTTTTCACGGGAACCTGCCTGCGGGCATCGTCCCGCAGCTTGTCCGGATCAAGCAAGGCAAATGCCTCGGCCATTCCGTTTTCGTTAGTTGCCGCAAAAAATCTTTCAAGTAAAATCAGATAATTCTCGTCGCGGATCTTCTCAAACTTCTGCCGCCATTCGTCGCCGTGTTCAACTACCGCAAGCCGGCAGCTCTTTTTAAAATCTTCATTTTCGATCCTGTTCACAAACATCTTATGCAGCACGTTATCGCCTGTCATCAGGTCGAGCAGCTCGCACATCCCGCCCATAAACTTCTCAGCGTCGGGCTTGTCCTTTGCCAGTTCCCGCGTCAGCTCGCAGCTCTTGCCGCTGTATTTCTTAGTGTTTTTGATCCACGAATCGTGCTGCAGTTCCCAGAATAACATCAGCGTTGAAAACTGCCGGTATTGAAGCGCAACGCGATACCGCATTTTAACGCACTCTTTCGCACTAATGGTGCCTACCTTAGCGCAGGAATACACCGACGCCATGGTCATCACATAGAAAATGTCAAACAGCGCTAGGCTCAATACCTCAAGGCGGTTCACATCACCGTCCAGGTAACGCCGCGCCATCTCGTCAAGCTCATCAATCCTACGCGCCTTCATTTCAGATGTTCCCTTTCAGATCGGCGTTCTGACTTCCGACGACAGCGAAAACGATCGCCTCTCCAACCGCCACACAGCGCCTAGGCTTATTCGCCGGCACAACCGATCGCGGCTTTGTTATAACCTGAGGAACAACCGCCTCTCGCTGTCTGCAATCCTCCTCGTCAAGGTTTTTTCGCATTTTAACCAGATCGCGTATCGCGTCGTCAATATGTTTCTTAGTCATATCTGCCTTGATTCTGATTCCTTTTCCTTTAATGTATTTGATCTTAATATATTCAGCCATTTCTTAAACTCCTTTTTTAATATGGGCGCCGCGCCGCCCTAACCTATACCATAAGAAAGAAGGAACCACTATGATGAAAACCATCTCGAAATATAGTCAACCGTGCGCGGCCGGTTATGAAGCTCGTTTAATTGTCGGTGACTTCCACAAACTCACCGTTTTTTAATGTATAGAATGTATCGGCTTTGATTTTTTTCCGTCTTTCTTTCTGCCGCTCGCTTTGCCTTTTCCTGCACGGAGCGCAGCAAGTATAATATTCTCCTTCGGACAGCGGCTTACCGCATTGAGTGCATTTTCGTTCGCGTTGCAGCCGCCTGTATCTGGCGTTGTTCCTATCTTGGTGCGCATACTTGTATTCAGGGCGCTTTCGGTACTTTTCCATAAGCGCACGGTTTATTACCCTACACTCCTCGCACAAAGTGAATCCCGCAAGCGTGCGCTCATCCTGTTCTCTACAACGCACACATTTATGACTTGCTTTGAGCGCAAGATATTTCTGCCTATTGTAGCTCACGGAGCCCGTCCTCCAATCCGATATACGGCATTGCCGTTGCTTTAACCTTCACCGCTCATAACGCGCGCGACGGTTGTTTTCGGCACACCGCTGCAGGCGTGGTTGTAGAACTTGCTCCATTTTCTTATAGCTGTTCTGCGCGAATATCCGAATAGTACAGCTAAATCGTCATACTTCAGCGTTTCCGATTGAGGAAACCGCGCGTCTATCCGCTCCAGGTTGTCGCGGAACATATGTTTTTCTCTTGCCATCTCTTTTCTCCTTTCACTTTCTGTCAGGCGGGCTGACGTAGGCTTCTCGGATCCACATCGAATAAATCGCAGAACATCAAAAGTTCCTCTCCAGTTACTTTACGTGTTCCGTTCATGATTCGAGACACCGCGTCAGGCGACAGCCCTGTTTTCTCACAGATATACGTCTGTTTTATTCCCCTGCTTTCCATGATTTCTCTTAATCACAATTAATTACAGCCATCTCATTCCTAAAAATTTCTTGATTTTTTCCAAATATTTTTGTATAATTGAACAATCAGTAAAGAAAGGAGGATAGTTTTGAAAACTAAACAGCTTTCGGATTTGGAAAGCAGTATATATACGTTTTTGGATTCTCGTGTCAATACACACATTGAACATCTCGAAATCGTCTTTGAGAAGTACGAATCATCTCAAATAGAATTGGCCGCAAATCACCTTATTGAATACGGCTTAATTTATATTGTTTCAATGATTCATGATAAACCACTCTACTCAACAGTATCAAAACGGCATCTGCAAACTCCTTATCCATAAACAAGTCAGGGGGTTTTGCCCCTGATTTTGGGGTATCGTGTTTAGTTTTCTAAACCCTAATTGCAAAAAAATAATCAGGTATCTCGTTTGCATCAATTTTCAGAATATGAGCGCTCTTCATGATATCTCTTTGTGTAAACTCACTTTTGTTGTTTAGTTTTGCAGAAATAGTGTTTAATGAATATCCTAATTTTTTTGCAAAAACAGAATTTGTTCCACAAATTTCGCGTATTCTGCCTTTAAGTTTGCTATAATCGAAATCTCTGCCTACCATATTTCCACCTCCCCTCTGTTCAGATTTCTAAACTAAATATAGCATACGTTTTTTTGCTTGTCAATAATTTTTCTAAAGTTTTCTAAACTTTTTTTAAAAAAAGCTTGATTTTCTCTAAACTATCTTGTAATATAGAATTGAGGTGAGAACAATGGCAGAGTTTCACGAACAGTTGCAAAAAGCTATGGAACAAAAAGAAATTACACAAGCCGAATTATGCAAACGTACAGGGATAACTAAATCAGCTATGAGTCAGTATCTTTCCGGAGCTTTCAAGCCGAAACAAAAAAGAACCTATCTGCTGGCTAAAGCTCTCAATGTCAATGAAGCATGGTTAATGGGAATGGAGAATGCTGATATGGAGCGTCACGAACCGCATCCGTCTGGCTCCGACATTCACCTCACCCCACACGAAAAACAGTTGGTTATTGCCTACCGCAAGCAGCCGGGTATGCAGGACGCTGTTGACAAGCTCCTCGGCATAGCCGATGTTGAAAAGCAAAATGAAAAACGCGCCTAAATACAGGCGCGTCGGAAACCTAATTATTCTTAATCCAAAATAAAGGAGATGAAACAGAATGCTTTTTGACGAATCAGAGCAATATAAGCCTCGGTTTATAATCTATCCGCCAAAATATGATCAATTAAAAATACTAAGCAACAGTTATATAAGATATAAGGGGAATTCAGTCCATATTCTCGCAGGTAACATTGTTAATTATTATCATGCGTTGTCCGTTTATAATAGCAAAGGTAAATTTGGTTCAAAAGTATCTCGCAGGCAACTGTTATATGCGGCAGCGGTTGTTAATTCATTATACTATTTAAGCCATGACCTAATATCGTTGCAGGACTTGCAGAAAGCTGTAAGCGGCGCTGAGCAAGGAAAATTTGTTACACCTTTTAGCTCTTATTCTTCTAAACTAACTCCAAATTCTGAAAATCAACTCTTATTATGTATGATAATTTCTTTAGAAACTATAATGTTTTCTTTTGAGGACGATATTCCGGAAACGGAAAGTTTTGATAAAACAAAAACTATTTTGGAATGCCTTTTGGACATGTCATCTCAAATATTAACAATAATAAAAAAAGAAATGACTAACCCCACAAAGGAAATTTTTAAGCCGGCAAAAAGCATTATCAAGAAATTTATAAAAGACAAAAGCTTTGTTGATACAATTAAAGCTTATAAGTAAAAAAACCGCTCAGTCCCGGGGCAACGAGATCAGAGCGGCAACCACCACACACAGGGCGCAGTGGGCTTTCTAAGCAATAATATTCTACCACAGACCCTTGTGATTTGCAAGTTATTTCGCGCAAGCACAAGGAATTTTTGCGCCTTTTTTTTAAAGGAGAAACAAAATGAAATGCAAAAAATGTCAGAAAACAATTCCGAAAGGTTCGAAGTTCTGCAACCACTGCGGCTTTAATCAACAAGGCTGCTGCTTCTATCAGCGCCCGGACGGATTGTTTGAGAAAAAGATCACGCTAAACGGAAAGCGCGTCACCTTCCGAGGCCGAACCGAAGAAGAAATTTTTATAAAGATAAATCAATATAATGAATCGCAGGCGCTGGGCTTAACTTTTGACGAAGCGGCGGACCGATGGCACACAGAGCATTGGTACACACTCTCTCCCACTACTCAAAGAGGCTATAAATTCGCGTATGAAGAAATAAAAAAAGTATTCGGATCGCATTACATTAAGCAGATCACGCATAAGGATATAAGCAACTATATTAAATCTCTGCCCAAAACCTACGCGCGCAAGACATGCGTAACCCGACTTCAGCTTATAAATATGATTTTTAAATTCGCTATCACTGAGGATATGTGTCAAAGCAACCCTTGCGAATACGTTACCGTACCTAAAGGACACGGATCTCAAAAGCGCCGCGGTCCGACCGACGATGAAATCAAAAAAATCAAAAGCAGCATCGGAACTCTATATCACGATTTCGACTTCGGCTTGCTTGCCGTATTCTTTCTTTACACCGGCTGCCGAAAAGGCGAGGCTCTCGCGCTGACTTTCGGCGATATTAATTGTAAAACCAAAAGAATAACAATCAACAAATCGGTTTACTACGAACACAACGAGGGTAAGCTTAAAAAGCCGAAAACAGCCGCGGGCGTTCGCAAGGTAATTATTCCCGACTATCTTCTTCCGCTGCTCCCTAAAGGCAAGAAAGACGAATATGTGTTCAGCCCCACGCCGAGCGAACCCATGCGCGGTCATTTCTTTGAGAAAGGCTGGAAGAAATGGCAGGACGATACCGGGCTTGAGCTCACCGCTCACCAGCTCCGCCACGGTTACGCAACAATTCTTCACGAAGCCGACATTCCGCCGAAAGACGCTCAGGCGTTGCTCGGCCATGCCGATATAAGCACAACGCTAAACGTTTACACAGA
>OMYD01000091.1 GCA_900315195.1 uncultured Eubacteriales bacterium
CGTAATGAAAACAATAGCGAGCTTTACCGTCAATCACGACAGGCTTGAAAAAGGAATGTACCTTTCGCGCGTGGACGGAGACGTTGTGACATACGACGTAAGAATGAAAAAGCCGAACGGCGGAGATTATCTCGGCAACGGCGAGCTTCACACGATTGAGCATTTGTTCGCTACCTACGCGCGCAACAGCGAGGTGTCGGATGATGTTGTGTATGTCGGACCGATGGGCTGCCGCACAGGGTTTTACCTGCTTGTCAGAGACAGCGTATCCCATGACCGCGCTGTCCGTCTGGTAAACGACAGCTTAGAGTATATCGCGGACTTTGAGGGCGAAATCCCCGGAAGCAAACGCGCGGAGTGCGGAAACTACGCCGAGCATGATTTGGACGCCGCAAAGCAAACGGCGAGAGACATGCTCTCTGTTCTGAATAATTGGAATAAAAACGATTTGAAATATAAGGAGTAATTAACATGGCAAATTATAAAAATATAGAATCCGCTTTGATTCACGGCGGAATATCAACAGATGAATTCACCGGAGCGGTCAATGTTCCGATCTATCAGACCTCGACCTATCAGCAGACCGGTTTGGGTGAGGAGCCAAAGTGGGAGTATTCGCGCACGGGAAATCCGACCCGCGCCGCATTGGAAGCGTTGATCGCGGAGCTTGAGGGCGGCAAGGCAGGCTTTGCTTTCGGCTCGGGCATGGCGGCGATCACGGCGGTACTCAGCTTGTTTGAATCGGGCGATAAGGTTCTGATTTCGAGCAACGTCTACGGCGGCACCTTCCGCGTACTCGACAAGGTGTTCAATCATTTCAATATCGGCTATTCGATTGAGGACACCACCGATTTAGCCGCACTGGAGAGCAAAATCACCTCCGATGTCAAGGCGATCCTCGTTGAAAGTCCTGCGAATCCTCTGCTTACGATCACAGACATTGCGGCGGTTGCTGCTCTCGCAAAAAAGCACGGGCTCCTCTCGATCGTCGACAATACTTTTATGACTCCCTACCTCCAAAGACCGATAGAGCTGGGCGTTGATATCGTCGTACACAGCGCGACAAAATACCTCGGAGGTCACAGCGACGTAGTTTCGGGCTTGGTTGTCGTCAATGATGACGGGCTTGCCAAAAGACTTGCCTTTATCCAGAATTCAACAGGCGGCGTGCTCGGCCCCTTTGACAGCTTTTTGCTGATCAGAGGAATCAAGACCCTCGGCGTGCGCCTTGACCGTCACGTTGCAAACGCCGAAAAAGCCGCGGAATATCTGCAAAACCACAAGGCGGTAAAAAAGGTTTACTACCCCGGACTGCCAGACGCGCAGGGCTATGAAATCAACAAGCGTCAGGCGAAAAACGGCGGCGCGATGATTTCCTTTGAGCTTTACGAAAACTACAATATCAAAAAATTCTTCAAGGCGTTAAAGCTTGTTGCGCTTGCCGAAAGTCTCGGCGGCGTGGAGAGCCTTGTATGCCATCCGGCAAGCATGACGCACGCCTCCATTCCTTACGAGGTTCGTCAGAAGGTCGGCATTACCGACGGCTTGATCAGACTGTCGACATGCAGCAGCTGATCGGCAACACGCCGCTCGTAAAGCTGAATCACATTGATTTGCCCGAAGGATCGAATCTTTATGCGAAATTAGAATTATACAATCCTTCCGGCAGTGTGAAGGACAGAATCGGAAAATATATGATAGAGGACGCGGAAAAACGCGGCGTCCTCAAAAAGGGCGGTACGATCGTAGAGGCAACGGCAGGCAATACCGGTCTCGGGATCGCTTTTGCCGCGCTGAACAAGGGTTATAAAATCATCTTTGTCGTTCCGACTAAATTCTCAGAGGAAAAGCAAACGCTCCTGCGCGCACTCGGCGCGGAGATCATCAACACGCCCCGTGAGGGCGGTATGCTCGGCGCGTGGGACAAGGCGGAGGAAATCCGCCGCTCCATTCCGGGCGCGGTGACGCTTGAGCAGTTCAAAAATCAGGCGAATCCGCAGGCGCATTATGAAACGACAGGAAAAGAAATATATGACGACTTGGGCGGTCAGATCGATTATCTCGTTGCTGGCGCAGGCAGCGGCGGAACCTATTCGGGCGTTGTTAAGTATCTGAAAGAGCAAAATGAAAATATCACCGGAGTTCTTGCCGATCCCGTCGGTTCCACGATGGGCGGCGGAGAGCACGGCGATTACAACATCGAGGGCATCGGCAACGACTTTATCGCCGACACCATGGATATGTCGCTTGTCGATAAGGTTGTCAAGATGACCGACGACGAGGCGTTTGTCGGTGCGCGTGAGCTTGCCTCGAAGGAGGGAATCTTCGCCGGTTCTTCCTCAGGCGCGGCTCTGGCGGCGGCAAAAAAGCTGATCAACAGCGGCGCAAGGGGTAATATCGTCATCATTCTTCCCGACCGCGGCGACCGTTATTTCACCAAACATCTTTATGAATAGGCGGCTAAAAAATGAGGATCATTGATTTTCACGCGCACATCTATCCCGATAAAATCGCGGAAAAGGCGACGAATGCAACGGGCGATTTCTACGGCATTACACCTGCCTGCATAGGAACAAGTGAAGCCTTACTCAGAGAAGGTAAAAGGGCGGGCATTGACGGATTTGTCCTTCTGCCCGTCGCAACCAGACCCGAGCAGGCGCGGCATATCAACACCTTTATCCGTGACGAGGTGAACGCTCATGCCGAATTTCACGGCTTCGGAACGCTTCACCCCGACTGCGCGGAAAAGCCGGAGGAAGCGGAATACATCCTGCAATCAGGTCTTTTGGGCGTAAAGCTGCACCCCGATACACAGGGCTTTAATACCGATGATAAAAGGCTGTTCGAGGTGTACGACTATTTGCAGGGCAGAGGAACGCTTATCGTTCATTGCGGCGACAAGAGGTTTGATTATTCGCACCCGCGCCGCCTGAAAAATGTGATCGACAATTTTCCGAAGCTCCGCGTCATTGCAGCGCACCTCGGCGGATGGTCCCTGTTTGACGAGGCGTTCGCGCTGCTGAAAAACAGCGATTGCTTCTTCGATATTTCAAGCTGTACGATGTTTTTGCCGCCGGAAAAGGTCGCGAAATACCGGCACTGATTTCCCTTTGTGGAGCCCGGAATCAGAGGTAAAAGCATTTCAAAAGCTTCCTCTGAAATCAACGGAATTTGAGAAGATCGCGTACAAAAACGCGTTAAGGGTTATAGGTTAAATCTATTACCAACTATACCTATAGGATATTAGACAAATAGCAAAACTAATGATATAATAGGCTCACTGAAACGAAAGGAGAAAACGCAATGACTACCTACGCAACAATGTGTATGAATAGCTTTATGTGTAAAATGCAGAAGGCGGTTTTCTGCGTTAAGGCATGCTGCGCGTTCCGAATGTGAAGGGCATTTCTGCGTTTCACCAAGGAAGCCGTCAGCGACTTCCGTTTTTTTATGCCTGAAAACAAAAGAAAAGGGAGTAATCAAATGAAAAAATTATTGATAGTCTGTATCATCGCGCTTGTCGCGGCGTTCAGCGTAACCGGCTGCGCAACAAGCGCGTCAAACGAAAGCAGTCACATCGAAAGCGCAACGAAGGATTGCTGTAAGGACAAGGAAGCGACCTCCTCCGAGGTTCCCGACTGCTGCAAAAACAAAGAGCATACGGACAGCAACTCATCCGAAACCTCCGATGTTCCCGATTGCTGTTCGGGAGAATAATCATTGACACACAGAAAGGAAATCAATATGAAAACAAAAATCATCGCGGCTCTTCTTGCCGCAGTACTTTCGGCAGCCGCATTCACCGGCTGTAACACATCATCAGACAGTTCATCCACCCCTGAAACCTCCGCAAGCACCGCTTCAAGCGGTGAAGCAAAGCTCGAAAAGACGACCTTCAACCTCGGACACCTCAATTCCACCGCTCATCTGCTCGGATTTGTGGCAAAGGAGGAAGGTTATTTTGAGGAAGAAGGACTTGACGTAACGCTTACGTTGTTTTCTTCCGCGGCAGAGCTTTCAAGCGGATTGGAAAACGATAAGCTTGACGTTGCCTTCATCGGTTCCGTTCCTACGCTAACCTTCCAGAGTCAGGGTCACGACCTCACGATTTTCGGCGGTGAGATGACAAACGGTCACGGTTATGTTATCAAGCCCGAATTTGTAGAGGGCAAGACCGACTGGGATGTTTCGATACTCAAGGGCAGAAACGTAGCCTCCGTTAAGAACTCCGTTCAGGACGCAGAGCTGCAAATCCTTTTGAAGGACAAAGGAATCGAAATCGGCGAGGGCAGCGATAAGGTGAATATCGTCTATTTTGACAGCCAAAAGGACGCCTACAACGCGCTCCAAAACGATTCGATCGACGCGGCTTCGGCGTATTCGCCCTACACCTCGCTTGCAGAGAGCCAGGGCTACAAGATCGTTTACCGCTGCTCCGAGGAAAAGCTCCTTGAAAATCAGCCTTGCTGCCGTCAGGTAGCCGCAACAGAGGCACTTGCAAAGTATCCCAATTCCTACAACGCTTTTGAGCGCGCGCTGATCAAGGCGTATAAGTTCACGCAGGAAAACAAGGAAGGCACGGTTAAGGACGTCAAGAAATACATCGACATCGAGGAAGATTTGATCAACACAGAGGTTTACGGCGGCTACGGCACATCGGTTCCCGACCCCGACAAGCAGGGCACGATAACGCTGAAAAACTCCATCGTAGAGCTTGGCTATACGGAGGATTACGATATTGAGAAGCTCTATAACACCGATATCTACAAGAACGCTCTCGCGAGTCTGATCAAAGAGAACCCCGATGATAAGGTCTACGCCGAGCTTCAAACTCACTTTGATAAATATGAATAAACCATAATAAAAACAGACTGAGATGATTGTATATGAGCAAGATAGAAATTCGCAATTTAACGGTTGACTACACCGAAAAGAAGAACCGTTTCACCGCATTGAAGGACGTCAGCTTTTCCATTGAGGACGGCGAGTTTGTCAGCGTGATCGGCTCGAGCGGCTGCGGCAAAAGCACTCTGCTCAGCATTTTGGAAGGTATCAATACGCCGACAGCCGGAGAGATCTTGATCAACGGCGAGCCGATCCACGGCACAGGCACCGACAGAGGCGTTGTGTTTCAGCACTATTCACTCTTTCCGTGGATGACCGCCAGAAAGAACGTCGCTTTCGGAATCAAGCAGGTCAACAAAGAGGCAAGCAGAACCGAACGCCTGAAAATCGCCGACGAGTTTTTGGAAAAGGTTGGATTGGAAAGCTTTAAAAACAAATATCCCTCGCAGCTTTCGGGTGGAATGCAGCAGCGCGTCGCGATCGCCAGAGCCTTGGCGATGGACACCGACATTCTCCTGATGGACGAACCGTTCGGTGCGATCGACGCGAAAAACCGCACTATTTTACAGGAGCTTCTGCTTGAGCTGTGGGAGGGCGACGGAACAAGCGCAAGAAAAACCGTTGTGTTTGTCACGCATGATATCGACGAGGCGATTTTACTCTCGGACAAAATCGTGATGATGACCGCGAATCCCGGTCAGGTTTACCGAGAGATCGAAGTTCCCTTTGACCGTCCGCGCAACCGCGCCGAGCTTGTTCAGACAAAGGAATACAATCAGTTCAGAAATAAGCTGCTGGCGATGTTCTACAGCGACATTGTCAGCAAGATCGGCGGAGACGAGGTGGTGCTGTAATGACAATCAAAAAGAGATATTTCAGAGTCGTTCACGCGCTGTTTATCGTGCTTCTGCTGATCCAGCTCCTGCCCGATAAACTCAAAGGCGAAACCTACGCACAGTACGTGATATGGTTTGTTGTCGGCGTTGAAGCGCTGACGCTGCTCGTATCCTCATTTATCAAAAAGCCCGTCGGCTTGAATCTGTTTACGGATATCGTCAGCTTTATCTACGGCTTGCTGATCGCGTGGACGCTGGCTACCGCCAAGTTCAATCTGTTAAAGCCCGCACTGTTCCCGCCGCCCGGAAAGGTCTTTTGGAGAATGATCGGCGATTACGAAACCATCATCACCAATATTTTCAGCTCTGTCGGCATCATTTTGCGGGGCTATCTGTTGGCGCTGGTCATAGCGATACCGCTCGGACTGTTTCTCGGATGGAGCGCGAGACTCGGCAGCGCGGCAACCTACATTTCAAAATTTCTCGGCGCTATCCCGCCGATCGTCTATATCCCTTACGGTATCGCTCTGCTGCCGACCTTCCGCTCGGTCTCGGTGTTCGTTATCTTTTTAGCGACCTTCTGGCCTGTGCTCGCAGGCACGATGAGCGGCGTTATGAATGTAGACAAAAAGACGATCGACTCCGCAAAGGTATTAAATGTCGGAAAATTCACAATGCTGTTTTCCGTCATTCTCCCGGCATCGCTGCAGCAAATCTTTATCGGCTGCAATCAGGGACTCACCGTGTCGTTCGTACTGCTGACCTCGGCTGAGATGATCGGCGCGCAGAGCGGCTTGGGATATTACATCAAAAACTACTCCGATTTCGGAGACTACACCAGAACGCTTGTCGGACTGATCGTGATCGGCATAGTAATCGTCGCAATCTCATTTGCGTTCAATAAGATACAAAAATACCTGCTTCGCTGGAAGCACTGAAAGGAGGGAACACAGTGACGGAAATATTATGGCACGGCAGAGGAGGACAGGGAGCCTTCACAGCTGCGAGACTTCTCGGAGACGCTTATTCACTGAAGGACAACGCCTACGCGCTGGCGTTCCCTTCCTTCGGTCCGGAGCGCAGAGGCGCGCCCATTCGCGCGTTTACAAAGCTCGATACAAAGCCGATCGGCAACCGCAGCGAAACCACAAGATCCAACTACAGTATTTTTCTTGACGATACGCTTTTCAGCGAAAAATCCTTTCGCGAGCTAAAGCAGAACGGAATCATACTTTTAAATACAAAGAAGCATTTCGACGATCCGCGTGTGATCACGCTCGACGGCGACGGCATTGCGGCGCGGATCCTCGGCTTGCCCATTACAAATACGATTCTTTTAGGCGCGTTCGCGGCAGTTTCGGGAGAAATTTCTCTTGAAGAAATAAACGAAGCGATCCGGCAGACCATGCCGCGCCGCCTTCACGAAAAGAATATAGCCGCCGTCAAAGCGGCTTATGAGGAGGTTGTCGCATGAAGCCTTTTCTAAGGGATTTTATCCCGACCTCTTACGAGGATATCCCCGACGCGACCGCTTTTGAAGCGGGATATCTCGTCACTAAAAACGCGGGCTGGCGCAATATCCGTCCCGTTATTGACAATACAAAATGCGTCGGCTGTCTGAATTGCTATCTTTACTGTCCCGACGGCGTGATTTTCCGCGAGGGCAGTAAG
>OMYD01000077.1 GCA_900315195.1 uncultured Eubacteriales bacterium
TACCCCTGTTTTTGCTTCTGAACTCATTTTTTCAAATTTCATGATTTGATATGAGCATCTACTCTTTCATTCAAGTTAGGGAAGGCTACCGATAATGGAATTACTTTGTCTGCGCGTCTTTTATCAGCGGGACGAAGCCGCTGAACGCGTCGACCATTTTCTTGTGATGGATGATGAAGTGGATGGTGGGGAACTTGTTCTTGGATACGATCACCGCTGTCTTTTCGATCACGGAGTAGGTGATGTTGCGGAATACCGGCGCGGGATCGGGCTTTACGGTAATATTCCGATGCTGCTCCGCGAAGGCGAGCGTTGCCTGAAGATGCGCCGAATACTCCTCGTAGGTATACGGTACGTCTGTTTCGTAAAACATTTCCGCCAGCGCCAAATGGATCGGATTCTTTTCGAATTCGTCTTTCGTCGGGGCGGGAACCGTGATCCTCAGCTTGCTGCTCTTGCTGAATTCGGTCATGATCGCCAGATAGTCCGAGCGGAAGCGCTCGATCTCCTCCGCGTCCTTCGCGCTGATATGATTGCGCCGCAGGATCGCTTTCAGCGCGTCTTGGGACAGCGTAAACAGCGGCAGCGCCGCGGAGACCGTCATGCGGTCGCCCTCCCTCCAATAGCGCTCCATCGCGGCGCGGTAATCCTGCTTGCGGTCGCTGCGGTAAATATCCATCAGCGGCTTTGCCTTTTCCAAAAGCCGCTCTGCTTTTTTGCGATAGAAGCGCAGCTCCTCGTCGGCTTTGGTCAATAGATATTTGCCCTCCGCGTGATAGCCTGTGATCGCGGTGCCCTCCATCGCGGCGGCTCCCGATACCTTGATCAGATAATGCAGCACCGGGCTTTGCTGACCCGGGAGATAATACGGAGAGATCTGACCGGTCATATACATCGGAATATAGCCCTCGAGTCCCAGCATCATTTCACGGAACGGACGGTTGATGTCGTGGATGAAATGGATGTGCAAGCCTCTTTTCAACAGCATCGCCATGCCGAACATCCATTTTTTGGAGAATTCCTCGTCCTGCGCCATCTTCTCGATCGGCATATCGCTGTACATGATACAGTCCTCGCTGGATTTGGATACGGCGGTCGCCTTGAGAAAGTCTATCTCACACTTTTTCATGCCGTCAAGCGCAGTATAGTATTTTGTCGTCGGGAGATGGAACGGAACGGTAGGCAGCTTGATATCGTTGAAGTGGATCACGTTGATGAATTCATCGAGGCTGAAGCTGTCCATATGATCGAGAAAATGACCGATCGGATTGCTGTTGTCCGCGTCGGTGTTGGTTCCCAGCCATGTCACGACGGCGTCATATACGGCGCGCTGAGAATCGAGCGCGCCGCGGTCGACGGCGAACAGCTTCGCGAGGATGCTCAGGCTCCGATCGTCGGCGTAGCTGCGCGAGATGAACGAGCCTATCTCATGGGTGAAATCGGTGATGCGTCCCGGCCGGCGCTGTCCCGACAGGATCTTGGAGATATGAGAAGCGTCGAAGGACAGCCCGTGAGCCAGCGCGCTGACGCGGATATCGAGCGCTTTCATCAAAGCGTTCAGGTTGGAAAGATATATCTCGTAATCGATCGTCAGGTTGTTTTTCAGCGAGTTTTGCAAAGTCGCAAAAACCTCCGTTTCATCAAACGAAACGCCTTTTTCAAAACCTAACCGACAGATACCCCGGGCGAGCGTTTGCAGCTGATCGCTGTCGTAGGCGGGCTCGCGCTCGCCGTTCAGATAACGCCTGACGGCGCTGGGACTCATTCCGACCTCTTTCGCGAAGCGTGAGGGCGCGATCTCCAATTGTTCAAGATAGGCGGATAAGGTTTCTTCGAAGCTCATTTCTTGCTCTCCTTTTGAAATCAGTATAAAACCAGTCTAACCCCGCTGTTCCGAAAAGTCAATGGCTGTTCCGAAAAGTCAATGGCTATTTCGGAATGAACTGTTTTCAATTAATGCTTTTATGTTATAATCAAAATGATTAGTTATTCGATTTGTTAAGGCGATACCGCATAATTTAGGTGTGCGGTGTTGCCATAAATGCGGATCCGCATATTTATACCTAAATATAAAGGAGAGAAAAGTATGAAGAAATTGTTAGCTATACTTTTGATGACGGCGCTGCTGCTGAGCGCATCCTGCATTCCGGCTTTTGCCGAAGGCGCGGCCTCCGATACGCTTGAGCCGACGACAGGACCGTGGGACGGCTTTTACTGGATGACCGGCGGCGCGATGATAGCTTTCGGCGGCGTAGAAGGTCAGTCGGAGCGCCTGGTCTATTACCGTCAGGGCATGACGGCGTCGAGCCCGATCGTGATCGATAACGAGGCGGTTCCCGGCGCGACCTATGACAAGTCGGCAAACACCCTGACCCTCAGCAACGTCAAGCTGCCCGATACCCTTTCGATCTATTACATGGGCGACGACTTCAAGCTCCACGTCGAGGGCACGTGCGAGCTGGGTTATATCCGGGCACTCAATTACGGTGGCAAATACAGCACAAGCCTGAACGTCATCGGCACCGGTACGCTGACCGTCAACAAAGAAAAGAAAAACGACGAGGCGATGTATTTCTACGGCGACGGAGAGAGCCTGATGCACCTTGATATCGCGCCCTCTGTTACCGTCCACCTGTACGCGAATGAGAACGCGAGCGAGGAGATTCCCCAGAACGTCATGCGTATCTGGTCGACCTATGCCGATCCCGCCGTCACCGCGGGCGGCAAGGTAATCCCCGAGGCGAAGTCCGAGCGCAAGGTGAAAAATATTTCCGAAACGATAGCCGCGGCTTGGGTTGAAGATCCGGACCGTGTGTTTCAGCGCGGCAAGCGCGTCACATCCAAAACCGATCCCGACGGCGTCTATGCGGTCGAGGAAGTCCAGTATCGTACCGAAGTCGGTTTTGAAAAGCGTTACAGCGTTACCAAGTATAATACCTACCCCGAATTCGAGATATCTGTCCCCGATCCGGCTTATGTCGACGAGTACGGAGATCACGGCGTGATTCTGACCGAAGAGGAATTCGAGGCGGGATACGACTATGTGATGGAGCCGCAGCCCAAAAAGATCCGCTATACATCGGAGAATCGCGAGAAGAACCGCGGCTATCGCGGCGTCAAGTTCATCAAGGACGGCGATCCCGACAACGTGTATATCGGACAGAAAAACGGTTGGTATACCGCCTATACAAGCAAGCTCGACGAGATCAGCGAGTACTATCTTTATGAAGCGCACTGGGACGAGGATGAACAGCTCTATGTAATTGAAGGCTCCGCGGTTGAGAGAAATAAAACCGCAGAGGAGCTGGAAGCCAAGGGCTATACCATCGTGACCGAACCGTATGAGAGGCACGCAAAGATAGAGTGCTGGGAAAATCCCGCTCCCTTTGATGACAGCAACAGTCAGGACAGCTATTCTCTGATCACGCGAAGCTCCGATCCCGACGGCTTATATGTGTACATGGGTAAAACCTATTCCGGCGGCTCAGCGAACAAGGTTCTTATCTCGCCTGTTCATTACGATGAACAGAACGATGAGTACTATCTGAACGGCAACGAGGAAATCATCGAAATAGCCATTCGGGATTGGGAAAGCGACAGCTGCGATTTTTCCTACAAAATAGATAAGGGAGAGCAGCGTGTCGAAGTGCAGTATATTGATCAGAACTATACCTATGAAGATTACAGCAGCGAAGAGATTGCGCTGACCAAGGACGGCGAGCCCGGTAAGTATTACATCACATATTTCGTTGAAGATACAGACGGGGCTGAACAATACTTTGTCCCGACCTATCCGCTCCAATGGCACGAGGACACAGGTCATTACTATATGTTCTCTGTAGGATTGTTATTCGGCGATGTTTATGAAGGTGTGGAAGGGCTGGAGGCAGACGGTTATCACATGATACTCGAGGATCAGCCCGTTGATTACACCGTTACCGGCGAGGTCAAGGTCTCGACGGGAATGGCCCTGTATCAGGACGACGCCGGCAACAGCTATATCGTGGATTATGACGATACCGTATACCGTATCAGCGACGATAACCGCTTCACTTACGGCGATAAGGTGGTTTATATCGGTACGCCTGCCGAGGACGTTTCATGGAACGATCTGCATGAGATCGCACATGAGGAGCCTGCCGACGATTATATGTGGTGGATCGCGGGTACCGAGTATCATCATATCGGCACCGGCGAGGAAGCCGGTATCCTCGGCGACGTTGATTCTGACGGTAACGTAGAGATCAGAGACGCCACATGGATTCAGCGATACGTTTCCGTTATAGAGATCCCCTTCACAATCACAAAAACTACAGCCGATATGGACGGCGACGACGAAATCACCGTAATGGACGCGACCGCGATCCAGTATTATCTGGCGCAAATGAAAGACCCGTATCATATCGGCGAACCGGCTTGATCAATTCGCAAAAAAAATGAACGCTCCTTTTTTCGGCAACCGCGAGGGCCGGGAATCGGAGCGTTTTTGTGTTCTTTATTTGTTTTCGGAACATAATGCTCTAATGCTCCGACGTCAATCACAAAGTTTCAGATGTAAGCCTTGTGTAAAACGTATAAAATCGAGGAGCTGATTTGTGCAATTATACAAATCTACAGGCGGTGGCGCTTTTACTGCAGTTCAGTCCCGTTTATGGGACGGGTGTTATGAGATAATGGCAGTATCAGCAGCCTAAATTGTCAAAGTGAAGTTATGGTTTTGGGGGTATTTTTGCTCAGTTAGCCAAAGCTCACCTTGACAAAACGGATATATGTATCTTAGATATTTCAAGATTTCCAGAGCCTGAGGCAGTCGCCACCGCCCATAGGCGGTGTGACCTTGACGGGATGTTGATGAAAATGCTACAATGCGCATTTTCGAAGGCGAAAACAAATAGGTATTTCTGAGTTCCCGTCGCCTTCGGCAGTTTTGACAAGCATTTTCATCAGCGTTCAGTCAAGGTTGGCGACGGATGTGTTAAAATGAATCGGTTACTGTCTGCGGAAAGCAGGAAAGTATGAGTCGTTTAACATTATCTGAAAGGGCTGTGATCGAGCTCGGTATATATGAAAGATTGCCTCTGAACGAGATTGCAAAGAAGATAGGAAAAACTCCCGGCACTGTTTCTAGAGAGATCAGAGCCAATAGAACACCGGTTGCCGGAGAGCATTACTGCGGTAAAGACTGCCGATTTGCTTCTACTTGCAAGACAAAAGGTCTATGCGGAAAAGAAAAGTGCTTCAAGCATTGCGTTGCTTGCCGAGAATTCGATTGTCGTGAAATTTGCAAGAGATACCACCCTATGCTGTGTGTCAATCTTTCGAGACCGCCCTATGTTTGCAATACTTGTATACAGCGTAGGAAATGCAGAGGCGACCGAGCTTAATACTTTAAGAAACGGTTGCCGGTATGTATCAGATGCGTGTTCTCGGATTCGAAATCACCGGATTGATGTTGAGACCAAGCAAGCCCGGCATACTTCGCTAAAGCAGCTTGACTGTTAAAACGCTTGATGTCACCGATCTCGGCGATAATGCCTGCCGCATAAAAGTCGTTGACTTTTATTTATGGATTTATTACTATATAAATGAAAAGGCAAGTGCTATCGGTAGTGAATCGATTTTGTTCGTGGGTTTAAAACTCCGGCAGGTTTGGCATTCGAGGGTTCAAAACTGTACGGATTTTGAGCGAAAAAAATCTTTTTTGTACATCAAGCACATACTAAGTGAATAAAAAAGATATTCACCCCAAAAAGCCCGATTTTATCGGGCTTTTTGTCGTCTAAAGAACGTGTTTTTCAGTTGCATGAAACATAGATATTTTTCGAGTATTTTCCCTGTCTGTTGGGTTTCGAACCCTCGAATAGCTCATTTTTACTTGAAACTTTTCAAAAAAACATGTTTATTTGTATGAAG
>OMYD01000016.1 GCA_900315195.1 uncultured Eubacteriales bacterium
GTTTGCTACATTATCTGCGCTGTCGTTATTGCGGCAAACTGGGACCGCTTTATAGACTGGCTCAAGAATGAGGGCAAACATTCAATCACAATCAAATATTAAAAGATAAAAGCGCCGAAAACCGGCGCTTTTTCTGTATAAACATTTGAAAATCCGTCAATCATAGAAAGGAAAGTTACATGAAAAAACCGCTTTCAAAATCAAAACGCCGCTTAAAGAGGGTGTGTATTATCTTCATAGTGACCGTCCTTTCCTATGTGCTTGTATCAATGGCGGGCTCGGTGGTTGTGTTCAACGTCATTTTCGCGCGCACAAATACCGTCAACGCCTTTGAGCTGACTTACGGGGACATCGACAGCGCCAAATACCCGCGCAGCGAGGTTTATTTTTCATCGGGAAGCAATAATCTTTACGGCTGCGTTTACCGTCAGAAGGGCGACTGCAAAGGGCTTGTTATGGTTGTAAACGGAATCAACTCCTGCATTGACCGCCACCTGCCCGAAATCATCTGGTTTATCGACCGCGGGTACAGCGTCTTTACGTTTGAGAACACGGGCGTCGGGCACAGCGAGGGAAGCTCAACCGTCGGCATTACCCAGGCGAGGCTTGACGCCGCCGCCGCGATTGACTTTATCGAAAAGGATAAGGAGTTTTCAAAGCTGCCTCTGCTGCTGTACGGGCACTCGCTGGGCGGATACGCCGTTGCGACCGTGCTTGAGGACGCGCCCGAGGTGTGCGCCGCTGTGTGCGTGTCGGGCTTTGACTCCCCAAACAAAAACATGCGCTACAACGCCAAAAAGTACGTGGGCTTTCTGGCGGATATCCAGTACCCGTTTATGTGCCTTCAAAACTACTTCCTGTTTGGCGACAAGTCGGACGTTTCCGCCGTGAGCGTTATAAACGAGAGCGAAAAGCCCGTTATGATTGTCGGCGGCAACAGCGACGACAGCGTGCCGTCCGAAATAAGTATTCTCAGCAAGGCCGACGACATTACAAATCCAAACGCGGTTGTGGTTGAGATAAGCGAGGAGTACCGGGGCGAGCACAGCACAGTATGGCTCAGCCGCGAAAGCGCCGAGTACCTTGCCGAAACCGAGAACCCGACAGATAAAAAGCGCGCCAACATTCTTGACGAGAGCTTTATGAACAGCGTTGAGGAATTTTATCAAAAGTCAATCAAGAGCAAAAACAATTGACTGCCGCCGTCTTAAGTGTTATAATTCATACGTAATTCGACAAAATTCGACGGAGGTAAAATTTATGAACAATACAACCGGCACCGTTTCAATCCGCTATTTCAGCGGCTATATCCGCAACTGGAGAAACCTGTGCGGCGAGCTTAATATTGACCAAAGCCTCAGCCGCGAACAGCGCGAGGAGGCAATTTTAAAGGCCGCCTACAAAAAGTGGGGCGTTGAGCTTACCGGGCACATCTACGGTATGTTCGCCATCGCGATTTGGGACGACGAAAAGCAAAAGCTCTATGTAATCCGCGACCAGGTAGGTCAGAAGCAGATGTTCTACGCCGCAGCTCAGGGCGAGCTGCTCTGCTCGGGCGACGTCAATGAGATCGCCGCGGACCCGCGCTTTGAAAAGCGCCTCAACAAGCGTATGCTGCAGCAGTATTTATTCTACGGCTACCCCATCGGCAGCGAGACCTTTTACGAGGGTATGTACAAGCTTATGCCCGGTCACTACGCCGAGTGGGACGGCAAAAGCGTGACCGTTCACCGCTATTTCCGCCCCGTTTTTGAGCCCGACAACAGCAAAACCGCCGGGGAATTCGCAGAGGAAATCAAGGCGGTCGTCGATGAAATCCTGGGCCCGAGCGGGATGAATCACGGTCAGTCCATCTGGCTTTCGCCAGTCTCGGGCGGCGTTGATTCATCGTATCTTCTCGCGGCGGGCGACGCTGCGGCGGCAAACACCGTCGGCTACGAGGAGTCAGGCTTTGACGAATCCGAGCTTGCGCGCCGTACAGCCGAGATCCTGGGCAAGGGCTTCAACGTAAAGATGATTACTCCCGAGGAGTATTTTGAGCGGATCCCCACCGTTATCGAAAAGATGGGTCAGCCGCTCGGCGACGCGTCCGCTGTGGCGTTTTCAATCGGCT
Source organism: uncultured Eubacteriales bacterium (assembly GCA_900315195.1). Taxonomy (GTDB): domain Bacteria; phylum Bacillota; class Clostridia; order Oscillospirales; family Acutalibacteraceae; genus Ruminococcoides. The sequence continues at coordinate 2,114 of OMYD01000016.1, forward strand.
GCAAGGCTGTGAGCGAGCACGCTAAGGTGGTTTACTCGGGCGAGGGCATCGACGAGTTCTTCGGCGGCTACAACGCCCACAAGCGCGAGCTGCCCTCGGACTGGACATACCTCACCTGCTCGCACATCATGTCCGAGGAGGTAGTCAAGTCGATTATGAAGGACTACGACAGCTCGGTCAAGGCGGTAGATCCCGTGGCTGAGCTTTGGGCTGAGGTTCAGGGGCAAAGCCCGCTGGCTCAGAAGCTGACCATTGATATTTCGCTGTGGCTTGAGGGCGACATCTACCTCAACACCGACCGCACCAGCACCGCCTGCGGTATTGAGCTGCACACCCCGTTCAGCGATTTAAGGCTGTTTAACGTGGCGCGCAGGATTCCATCTTCATATCAGTTTGACGGCGAGCAGAACAAGGTTGTGTTCCGCATGGCTGCCGAAAGCAAGCTGCCCCACGAAGTTGCCTTCCGCAAAAAGGTCGGCTTCCCCGTGCCCGTTAGAAAATGGCTTGCGGACGAGCGCTACAATAAGCCTGTTGAAAAAGCGCTGTTCGGCGAGGCGTCGCAAAAGCTGTTCAATCAGGACGCGGTACGCGACCTGTGGACGCGCTTTATCGGCGGCGAAAGCCTGCTGTGGAACCGTGTTTACGCGGTATATGTATTCCTGATTTGGTACGAAATCAATATGTAATCTTTATATAAACACAAAAGCGGTCGGGACGACATGTTCCCGACCGCGGTTTTTGTTTTTATACTGTTTTCAATTAAAACGCTTTAAAACAGATGTTAAAGTGTTTTATTTGATGATGGTATTACTTAGATACTCTTTCAAACTTGAGCTCAAGCGTCACCGCTTTAAGCGTCAGGTTGTTCTCGTCAGTAAAAGTGACGTTGACCGCCTGTGACTCGGCTATAGACTGCTCAACATCAATCTGGGAAATCAGCTTCTTGTCGGAGTTCTGGATCTTCTTCTGCTTTTCAATATACAGCATAGCTGTATTCGAGCCGGTCTCCTTGACGCTGCCCTGAGCTACGGCTGTCGTCTTGCTGTCGACAGTGGTATATACAAAGCTGCCGTCCTTTATCTCAAGCGTGATTTGTTCAAGGTTCATGTTCTCGGGAATATCGGTACAGTTCCATTTTCCGTCGGATACCGTTTTAGCCATATTCGATTGGGCAGAGCTTGAAGAGCTTGTTTTTCCGTCGGATACCGTATTGGTCGTATGCGATTCACCGGAGCCTGAAGAGCTTGATTTTCCGCCGCAGGAGCAAAGCGCCAGCGCGGCGAAAACGAGCGCCGCCATAAGTATTATTGTCTTTTTCATTATCTTTCATCCTTTACTGAATAATCTCACCGACAATATTATACATTCACCGAGCGGTAAAGTCAATGATTTATTCAGCGCGCCTTCTTACCGCGCGGCGGCAGGCTCGTCTTTGGACAGCGTGACGCGGCCGTCACGCTCCTTTGAATATTTTTCCTTTGTAGCCATGCCTCCGCGGATGTGGCGCTCGCTTTTGTTTATATCCAGAATCTCCCTTACCTGAGCATACAGCGCGGGGTTACCGGATTTAAGCCGTTCCGTAACGTCCTTGTGCACCGTGCTTTTACTTATTCCAAAGCGCCTTGCCGCCTGACGCACCGTAGTGCGCTCTTCCGCGATATAGCTTCCCAATGTCTGCGCGCGCGCTTCAACCGAATCTGTCATATGTATCCTCCGTCTGTATTGTTTATACAATACTTATGCGGACAAACGCGCGTTTATGCTAAGCAGAAAGCACCCTCATCCGACCGTGGACGAGGGTGCTTTGCTTATACTTGTTTATTTATAATACTGCGAAATATCATATTCGGCAAGATACCGCTGAATGATTGTAGCGTCCTTGATCGTAAGGGCTTGATCCTTGTCAAAGTCGCCGTTGCGCTTTGTAAGGGCGCCCGCGCGTTCGGCTTCGCTCAGAATCTGCTGAAGGTAGGTAACGTCTCTTATGTCTGTATAACCGTCAAGATTTACGTCGCCCATATTAAGGCCGTTGACAGAGCCGCGGTTCTTTCCGCCGCCTCCGCCTGATGTTCTGACTGAATAAAGGTTATAGCTGAATGAGGTGGAATACGACAAACGGTTAGCGGGATTCCTGCTGACCAGGATTTCAACCTCGCCGTTTTTGTCGGGAGTTGCGCAGGTTATCGCGGCTCCGCTCTCAAAAAACAGCGCCGAATAAAGCTTGTCGCCGTTTGACATTGTTTCCTCGGTAAAGTGATAAGTAACGTTCTTTTTAAGCGCGGAATTGTATTTGGTAATTGAGCCGTCCTTGTTAAGCTCATCGATAAAATCGGAAATCCTGACCTTGACGACGTCATACTTTCCGCCTGTGTTTTCATAGGTGAAGCTTCCGCCGCCGCCGCTTCCGCTGCCGCAGCCCATCATCGGCTCGTAAACGTCTTTGGAATTAATGTTTAGTATCCTGAACGAATTGTAAAAATTCTTAAACGCTATTGTTTCCGATGTGTTTTTGGTTTTGTTATTGAGCGCTACAAAAGCCGTTGTACCCGACGAAAGGTTGTAGGGGTAATACAGCAGGGTTCCCTGCTTGATCGTGCGTGTGCCGACAAGCTTGTAGCCGACAGTCTTTTCCGTTGAAACGGCTTCCGTGTCGGTCTGAGCTGCAAACGACGCCTGAACCGAGCAGACCGTCATTACGGCGGCAATCAAAAGCGCAAATATTTTTTTCATAATAAACCTCCGTTTTCTGTAATTGCGGAATAGCTTTACAAGAGCATTATACAGGAAACAAGAATTATTTTCAACGGAAAGAATTATTGAACTTACACAAAATCAGATTGTTTTTTTGTTTTATATGCCTAATATCTTCACACGCCAAAAATGTACGTTTATTATTGCTTTAACGTTTTCGAGCGCAAACCGCTTATAAGCAAATCTTAGTAATTTCATTTCCGGTTGAAACGGGAGATTTCATCTCATATTCAGCAAGAAATCTTTGAATATTTGTAATGTCCGCAACGTTTATCCAACCGTTGATGTCGGTATCCGCGGCGGCAAGCTCCAGTTTGCTCATATACTGACATTCAGACAAATAACGCTGAAGCTTGGTTACGTCTCTAATGGTTATTTTATTGTCCAGGTTAGCGTCTCCGCGAATTTTTGCGGTACTTAATTTCGGGTTGGGATTGGAGGCGTAAACTGCTTTTTGATATATACTCCATTTACCGTTTGAATATATCATTTCGCTGCCTCTGACGCTGTGCTTATTGTACTCTCCGTTTTGCTCTTCGCCGTCATTAAAATGGAACGTCGAATACAAATCCGCATTATCATCCGACGGCGGATTGGGTACATATGCCACATATATATTATCTCTGACAGGATCCATCTTGACTACATACGGATTATCGTCATTGTTTTTAAAAGCAAACAGATACGGCGTTATTGCCTTTAGATCCTTACCTTGGGAGCCGGGAAATACATCGGCTGTTTTTTCAAGGTAAATCGCTTTCATGCGAATCGGATAATCCGAATCATTTTTTCGGATAGTAACGGTCATACTGTCTTTGCTTTCGGAAGGCTCTACGGATACTCCGGTGTACTCTCTGTCACCGACGCGGTCGGAATAAAAATTTTCAGTATCGGTTGTCGGATCAGAGTATAAACCGACGTTTTCGGAGTACTTTGTCAAATTGATTTTGGAAAGACCGTATAATTCAAGCGTTTCGGAGCTGTGAATGGCTGTGCGGAAGTTGACGCTGTATCCAAGGAAGTTCCAGTCTTTTCCGCCGGAAGAATGATTGTTTTCAATAAGCACGGGCATGATCGCGGGGTGATGATAACTGTCGTTTATTACCATTGACTGAAGGTACGTCCTGGTAGATTGAGACTTCCTATCGGTGTCGTAAGTATAAGCGTCCAAAACAGATTCGTCAATGTGCCAGACAACAATGCCTCCGTCGCTGTTTGAGTCAATGTATCGGGGGTCGTATTTCATTCCCTTGTCATAACCCTTAAACTGACGGTTTTCGATCAGGTAGTATTCTTCAGGGCAATCCGGGATATTTACGCGCAAAATCGTTTCTGTCTGAGTGTCGATATCGCTGTAGTCGTACGCGTTAACGGTTTGCTGAATTCCACCTTCCGTTTCGTTGTATTCCACAGTTTTTGATCTGGCCCATCCAAGACGGATTTTTGCCCACGGGTCAAGCGAATACGCCGCGGTGCGGTCTGTATTGGTGACAGGGTTTCCGTTTTCGTCAGCATAAACAAATACCCCGTGCGGACGTCCCATAGGGCTTAGACATTCAACCTTGAACGATCTCCATTCATATTTTTCTATACCATCGCGCAATTCGATATTGTCCATAGCGTAATAATCGGGAATTCCCATATAATGAAGCGCCTCGTGAGCAATCGCGCCGAAAGAGGTTTGAATATCTTTTTCTTGATTGTTAATCAGCCTGTTTTCTGCGCTTGTTATAAACCACGGTATTTTTACACTTTTGCCATTGCCTGTAAATGTCGGCACACTGCCGCTGTTGACGTCAAAGCTGCTGCACCATGCCGAGCTCATCTTTAAAGATCTATCCGTTGAAGTGTCTGAGGTAAGTTTTTTGGATTTTAAGTCATAGCCCGCAAACAGCACAATAGGCATCATTTCGTAGTTTTCAATTATTCCCGAGCCATCGGTGTCATATTGCGAAATGTCAACAACGCTGTTTTCGTTTTTATCCTTTAGTTCCATGGCGGTTCTCATAGCTTCTAAAGTGGCTTCGTCTTCCTTATCATTGGCATCTTTTTTGTCGGCGTCCCATCGGAATGATGCATCTATCGTAACGTGGATAACGCCGTCGTCTTTTGTGCCTTCGTTTTCTTTTACGGGATCGAGCACAAGATTACCGTGCGACATTGTGTGGAAGTATCTCTGCACGCTGTCACCGTTGATCAACACTCCGTTATCGTTTACGCTAACCTCATCATCGCCGAAAATCGACTTTGACCAGTTGTAAGTGGGATTATAAGGGAGGACATCCTTAAAACCGGCAACAATTACCAAAACAGGAAGATGCCGTTTGCCGTCCTTGTAGTTATAGGTGCCGGGAGCGCATACTTTATTTGCGGCGGGCTGAGCATTAGGATTGGGGCTTGTCATCGGGAAAGTGATATTGATTTCCATATTATCGGAATTTTCGGGAACATAAATTGAAATACCTGTAAACTTTCTGTCGCCTACGCGGTCGGAATAACCGTTCAGATTGCTCATGCCGGAATACAAGCTAACATCGGATCCTGTGTATTTCATCAAATCGATCTTTGAAAGACCGTATTTACTAAGCCAATCGGCAGTAAAAAGACATGTGTGAAAATCAGCCGTATTGTCCCTGAAATTATATCTTTTTTCCTGTACGGAATTATCGTATTCAACAAACACGGGCGTTATCGCGGGGTGGTGATATGTGTCGTTTATTGCCAGGGTTTGAAGATATGTATAATTTGTTTGAGCTCCTTTATCGATATCGTAAGTATAAGCGTCCATAACCGATTCGTCGATGTGCCAGACAATTATGCCTCCGTCCCTGTTGCAGCCTGCGTATCTTTTGTCGGATTTGAATCCGATGTCATAACCCCTGGACTGACGGTTTTCAATAAGATAGTATTCTTTTTCTTTGCCGGGAACATTTACGCGCAGAATAGTTTCCTGACTGCCAATACTGCTGTAGTCAAGCGCATTTACGGTTTCTGTGATCGTGCTGCCTTCGGCAACATCAACCGTCTTGGAAGTCGCCCAGCCAAGACGGATTTTTGCCCACGGGTCAAGTGAATACGGCGCTGTACGATTTTCGTCGACGGTGCCGTTACTATTAACATACACTCCTGCATTACGCCCCATAGGGCTAAGGTAATTGGTTCTGTAATTTTCCCATTCGTTTGCGTTTACGCCATCCCGAACCGCGGCATCGGTTTTGCCGAGATAGTTGGGAAGTCCCATAAACATTAAAGACGTGCGGGCAAACACGCCAAATGAAGTTTGAGTATCCGAGTTGTTTTTTCTGAGCCTGCTTTCCGGGCATGTAATATACGCCTTTATTTTTTTGCCGGATAATTCAGGGAAAAACTCTTTACTGTGTCCTTCTCCGTCATCCTCTTTGAGCGGAAAGGCTGCGTAACTGGCGCTGCTCAACTTTTTCGGATCATCAATCGAGCTGTATTTTTTGGCGGCGGCATCATATCCCGCAAATATTATTGCAACCATCAACTCGTTGTTTTCAATTATTCCCGAGCCATCGGTGTCATATTTTGAAATATCAACAAATTGATTCGCTGTCGATATAGCATCTTCGATAGCCTTATATTCATAGTATTTAGCATAATCACTACTGGTGTCCCAGTGTTCATAATCAAGCGTAACATGAACAACGCCGTCATTTGCGCCTTCTTTTTCTGCAACGGGCTCAAGAACAAATTTGTCGTGCGACATAACGCGGAAATACTTCTGTAAGGTATCCGAGTTTTTCAAAACTCCGCTATCCTTGTTTATTATACTTTGTTTGTCGTCGCCAAAAATCGTCTGCGACCAGTTGTAGTCAGTATTGTAGCCAAAATGTTCGAAGCCCGCAACGATTACCAGTGTCGGAAGGTGCTGCTTGCCGTCCTCGTAATATCCGGGAGGGCATATCTTGCTTGCTTTGGGCTGAGCAGCCGGGGCTGTGATTACCTCGATCTCCTCGGCTTCAATGTTCAGTGTGTCTTCAGCCGCGCCGGCGCCGATAACCGAGGGCAAAGCCGTAAAGACAATTGCCGCGGTCAGCACAGCCGACAGCAGACGTTTGATTGGTTTTTTCATCGTTAATTCATCCTTTCTAAACTCCAATAGCAACATTATACAACCCAAAAAATGCTAAGTCAACCTTAAAAATACATATATAATTTGTAGTTTACAAACCTTACAAAAACCGCGCCAAAAATACGGCGTTTTGCGCAATTGAAGCGACGCGTACTTTTATGCTATAATTAAAAAAAGGCTGTCGGAGGGATACCTGATGAAAAAATTTATTAATTTAAAACGGATATTAACCGCTTCTATTGCGGTGATAATTACGCTGACTTATTTTGCCGCTTCGGCTGCTTCGGCAGCACAAATGAAGGGCGAGTCAACCTACGGCTTTATCACAGAATACAATGATTTTTACGCCGCCCATAAAGACGCCGTGGATCATACGGTAAGCGAGCTTTTAAATATGAACCCAACCGTGGATATTTCGGAGTATAACCTGACTGATGACGACATAGAAAAGGTAGTAACCATTGCAACCCACACACATCCCGAGCTGTTTTATGTCAGTGCGCAATACGGTGTCGGGTCGAGATATGACTACAGCACCGGTGAGTGGTACCCCGCCGCGATTGTTTTTCACTGGGGCAAGCTGCTTGCCGATGAACAAACAGGCCAATACACAGGCGAGGAGGAAACCTATACCGACGATGAGGTGCTTGAAATGCGCAGGACCTTTACCGAAAAAGCGCAGTGGTACCTCGACATGGTTGACGACAGCATGTCCGACTTTGAAAAGGCTCTGGTACTGCACGACGCGCTTATTATGAACAGCAGCTACCTTATCAACGAGGAAATTTACAGCCTGATGGTAAACGGCAGGGGCAAATGCTTCGGCTACTCCGAGGTCTACTCTTACCTGCTGGCTCAGGTCGGTATAAACAGCGAAATTGTCGAGTCCTACAGCATGAACCACCAATGGAATAAGGTTAAAATCGGCGGTAATTATTACCATGTCGACGTCACCTGGGACGACCCCACTCCCGACAAGCCGGGCTTTGCGTACCACACCTATTTTATGCTCAGCGACAGCGAAATCGAATCGCTAAAGAATCCGCACTACGACTACACCTCCGACTATCCGTCAACCGATACAACCTACGACAAACGCTATTTTAACAATATCAACACACAGTTTACCTACGCAAACGGAAAATACTATGTTGTTGACAACAACAAAGGCGAAAAAGCGCTGAAAACCTATAATATGGCAACCGACAGCTTTGAAAATGTGATTGATTTCTCTGATAAATACTGGGACGCCGGCGGCGGATACGCGTATTCCGTTAATTTTATGGCGCTGGACGTTTACGACGACTATCTTTATATGAACGACGAAAACACTGTTTTTGTTTACGACACCCACACGGGAACCTTGAATACATTTGCCTCAAATACCACCGCGCACAGCTTTTACGGTCTGAGAATACTTGACGGAAAGGTTTACGCGGCTTTGGCTGACAGCCCTTATGATCAGGCACAGCTTCAGTATATAGCGGACTGCCTTGAGCGCGAGTACCCCAAGGGAGATATCAACGGCGACGGCGCGGTAACTATTGCCGATATAACCGCTTTGCAGAGAGCCTTTGCCGAGTTTATCAAGCTTAATTCCAAACAGCTTGAGCACGCCGACTTCAACGGCGACGATATAATAAACATCAGGGATATCACTGCTATGCAGAGGTTCATAGCTGTATAACTGAATATTTGCGCAAACACAATGCCGCGGGCTCGCCTTTGTCCGCGGCTTTTTTTCGCTGTACTGTTGTTTTTTTATCAAAAAAATGGTAGAATAAAAGATAATACTTTATTATACTGAAACAGAGAGTTGATAAACATGAAAATAAATTCATTATTCGGAAAAGAAAAAACCGTGTTCTCCTTTGAGGTTTTCCCTCCTAAGAAGGATTCGCCCATCGAATCGGTTTACGGAAAGCTTGAGGAGATCTGCGCGCTTAAACCCGACTTCATAAGCGTTACCTACGGCGCGGGCGGCTCGGGCGCTCACAGCCGCACCTGCGAGATAGCCGCTAAAATCAAGCACGACTTCAAGGTTGAGTCAGTGGCTCACCTGACCTGCGTAAACAATACAAAGGAAATGATTGACGCCGCGCTCGCCGACTTCAGCGCGCATGACATCGAAAATATCCTTGCGCTTCGGGGCGACTATATTGACGGCGTTGAGCCTCAGAAGGACTTCAGCTACGCAAGCGACCTGTGCGCGTACATCAAAGCTCACGGCGACTTTGACATAAGCGGCGCGTGCTACCCCGAGGTTCATCTCGACGCCGAGGACGAGGTCGCCGACGTTCTCAACCTTAAAAAGAAGGTTGACGCGGGCGCTCAGCACCTTATAAGCCAGCTGTTTTTTGACAACTCCACCTTCTACCGCTTTCTTGAGCGCACCAAAATAGCGGGAATTAACGTGCCGATTGCGGCGGGCATTATGCCTGTCACCAACAAGAGGCAGATCGAGCGCATGGTGTCGCTGTGCGGCGCCAGCCTACCGCCTAAGTTTTCCAAAATCATGCAGAAATACGAGAGCAAGCCCGACGCTCTGCGCGACGCGGGCATAGCATATGCCGTTGAGCAGATCGTCGACTTAATCGCCAACGGCGTTGACGGAATTCACCTTTACACCATGAACAACCCCTATGTAGCCGAGAGAATCACGCGCGCGGTGGAGAACCTGCTGTGATAAAGCTCGAAAGCCTTAACCGCCGCGAGGCTGTCCGCTATATGGGCGGCGCGGGCGTTGAGATGAACCCCGCCATGGAGCGGCTTATGGATGACTGCGAGGCGAGGCTGATACAGACAGTCCGCCCGAAATATCTATATAAAATAATCGACCTGCCAAACGGCGAGCTTACTTTGGGCTGCGACATAAAAAAGCACCTTGAGGGCTGCTCAAAAGCCGCGTTGATCTGCGCCACATTGGGCGCCGAGGCAGACAAGCTTATCCGCGTTGCTCAGATAAGCGACATGGCGTCGGCCGTTGTGCTCGACAGCATGGCAAGCGTTGCCATAGAGCAGGTGTGCCGTCAGGTTGACGGGCTTATAGCAGAGCTTTTCCCCGAAAGCTATCTGACGTTCAGGTTCAGCCCCGGCTACGGCGATTATCCCATAGAGCTTCAAAAAACCTTTCTGCTCATTCTTGACGCGCCGAGGAAAATCGGGCTGAGCGCAAGCGAAAACAGCCTGCTGATTCCCTCAAAGTCAGTCACGGCTATTGCGGGAATCTCTGACAAGCCCATAGAAAAAAAACGGCGCGGCTGCGCGGTTTGCAGCCTGCGCGAAACCTGCCGATACAGAAGGAACGGTGACCACTGTGGATATTAAACAGCTTTTTCAAAAGGAATTTATACTGCTTGACGGCGCGATGGGCACGCTTATCCAGAAAAGCGGCGCCAAGTACGACCACTGCCCCGAAACCCTCAACATCACTCAGCCCGAGCTGATCGAGTCCTTTCACAGGGCGTATATTGAGGCGGGCTCGGATATTGTATGCTCGAACACCTTCGGCGCGAACGCCTACAAGCTCGCCGAAAGCGGATACTCCGTTGAGGAGATTATAGGCGCGGGCGTAAAAACAGCAAAAAAAGCCTGCGAGGGCACAGGCGCGCTGACTGCCCTTGACATAGGCCCCATAGGAATGTTGCTTGAGCCCGCGGGCTCGCTGCGCTTTGAAGAGGCTTACGAATTTTTTAAGCAGCAGATTTTGGCGGGCAGCGACGCCGATATAATCTTTTTCGAAACCATGACCGACCTCTACGAGCTTAAAGCGGCGGTTCTTGCGGCAAAGGAGAACAGCGACAAGCCCGTTTTCGCAAGCATGACCTTTGAGCGCAACGGAAGAACCTTTACGGGCGTTTCCCCCGCTTCGGCGGCTCTTACCCTTACGGGGCTCGGCGTTGACGCGCTGGGCGTAAACTGCTCGCTCGGCCCCGACGAGCTCGGCCCCGTTATTTCCGAGATGTCGCGCTATACCAACCTTCCGCTTATTGCCAAGGCGAACGCGGGCCTGCCCGACCCAAACAGCAACGAATACAGTATTCTGCCCGACCGATTCGCCCAGTGCGTAAAGGCGCTTTTGCCATACGGAGTAAAGCTTGCGGGCGGCTGCTGCGGAACCAACGCCGACTATATCCGCGAGCTCAGTAAAATGCTCGCCGATGAAAATTTCCGCCCACGCGAAAAAGCCGCCGACACCGCCGTCTGCAGCGCCAGCACGGTTGTTGAGATAAACGGCCCGCGCATTATCGGCGAGCGCATTAACCCCACGGGCAAAAAGCTCTTTAAGCAGGCGCTTGTCGACAATAATATCGACTATATTCTCTCTCAGGCGCTTTCCCAGGTGGGCGGCGGCGCCGAGATTCTCGACGTAAATGTCGGCCACCCCGAAATTGACGAAAAACAGATGATGGCGCGCGTTATCAAAGCGATTCAGAGCGTTTGCGACGCGCCTCTCCAGATAGATTCCACCAAGCCCGACGTGCTTGAGGCAGGGCTTCGATGCTACAACGGCAAGCCGATCGTAAACTCGGTAAACGGCGAAGAAAAAAGCCTTAGTTCGGTTCTTCCCCTCGTTAAAAAATACGGCGCTTCCGTCGTAGGCCTTACCCTTGACGAGGGCGGTATTCCAAAAACCGCCGAGGGCAGGTTTGAAATCGCAAAGCGAATTGTCAGCCGCGCCGAAGCGCTCGGCATTGACAAAAGCGACGTTTACATCGACTGCCTTACGCTTACGGTTTCAGCCGAGCAGGACGCGTGCCGCGAAACCCTGAAGGCGCTTCACCGCGTAAAAACCGAGCTTGGCTGCAAAACCTGTCTGGGCGTTTCGAATATATCGTTCGGACTTCCGAACCGCGAGCTTGTAAACAGCACCTTCCTGACCATGGCTTTGGAGGAGGGGCTTGACTTGCCGATTATAAACCCCAATATCGACGCAATGACGGGCGCCGTGCGCGCCTACAGGGTGCTTGCGGGTATCGACAAAAACTCGGTTGAGTTTATCGAAAGCTACAACAGCGCCGCTCCCGCCCCTAAACCACAGGCTAAGCAGGAGGCTATGAGCGTTGCCGACGCGGTTTACAGCGGTCTTAAAAAAGAGGGCGCGGCGGCTACCGAGCGAATGCTCGCCGAAAAAGACCCCATGGATATTGTAAACAACACGCTTATCCCAGCGCTTGACAAGGTGGGCGAGGACTTTGAGAAGAACAAAATCTTTTTGCCGCAGCTTATCCAGAGCGCAAACACCGCTCAGGCGTGCTTTGATGTGATAAAAAGTCACCTAAGTAAAGCAGGCGGCGAGCAGGTAAGCAAGGGGAAAATTATTCTCGCCACGGTTAAGGGCGACATTCACGACATAGGCAAAAACATTGTAAAAGTGCTGCTTGATAACTACGGCTACACGGTTGTTGACCTGGGCAGGGACGTTGACCCCCAACTTATTGTCGACACCGCCGTTGAACAGAACATAAAAATGATTGGTCTGTCGGCGCTGATGACCACCACGCTTAAAAGCATGGAGGACACCATAAAGCTCGTCCGCGCTACACCCGAACTGCAAAACCCCGACGGCAGCAGCAAATGCGTTGTGTTTGTCGGCGGCGCGGTGCTTACAAAGGACTACGCCATGAAAATAGGAGCGGACTACTACTGCCGCGACGCCAAGGAGAGCGTAGATACCGCTAAGCTGGTGCTGGGATAATTTCAAACGCTTCATTAACACTTGTAGGGGCGAGCAATGCTCGCCCGCTGCCTTTTTAGCGTTTGTATAATTCCTCGGGCGACCAATGGTCGCCCCTGCACCCAAAACCTCACTAATAATCTGAGTCTTTATTAAACAGGCAAACTATGTTGAAACATTGACAAATGCTGTTTCTTATATTAAAATGAAATTTACGGTATTTTATAAAAGAATCCACAAAGGGAGGAATGTCACAGCCCTGCCGAAAAGCGCGGCTGATGACGCATATTAATGCACACTGAGCTTTCAAGAGCGTGCTTTGACCTTCTGGTTAAAGCCGCCGAAAATAACATTGACCTTTCCGCCGAATCGCCCGCGCTTGATGAGCTGTCAGATATGGGCTATGTCCGCGACGGAAAGATTACAAAAGAAGGGCTTGACGCGCTTGAGCCCTACAGGGTCAAAAGAGCGATTTTCCTCGCGGCGGGCTTTGGAAGCAGAATGGTGCCCGTCACCCTAAAAACGCCCAAGCCGCTCATCACGGTAAACGGCGGCAGGCTTATCGACGGCCTGATTGACGCGTGCCTTGACGCGGGCGTTGAGGAAATTTACGTTGTCAGGGGCTATCTTGCAAGGGAATTTGACAGACTGCTTGACAAGTACCCGATGATAAAGTTCATTGACAACACCATGTACACCGAGGCCAATAACATTTCATCGGCTCTGCTCGCAAAGGATTTGCTTCAGAACACATATGTGCTTGAGGCTGACCTGCTGCTTTCAAATCCCGAAATCATCGCCAAGTATCACTATCAGTCCAATTTTCTCGCTATTAAAAAGGACGAAACCGATGACTGGTGCTTTGAGGTCGAGAACGGAATCATCGTCAAGGAAAAGGTCGGCGGCAAAAACTGCTGGCAGATGGTGGGAATTTCATACTGGAACTCAGAGGACGGCGCCTCGCTTTCAAACGACTTAAAGCTCGCGTTTGAGCGCGACGGCGGCAGGGACTATTACTGGGAACAGGTTCCGCTTGAATACTGCAAGGATAACTACAGGGTTGCTGTAAGAGAGTGCGTGTCCGAGGATATTGTCGAAATCGACACCTTTGACGAGCTTAAACAGATTGACCCGTCTTATAACAATTTTGAAGAGAGGTAAGGATATGAAAACTGTTTACACCTGCTTTTGCACCGACGTTATTCACGACGGTCATCTGAATATCATAAACGAGGCTAAAAAGTACGGCAGCGTAGTTATCGGCGCGCTCAGCGACAAGGCGCTTATAAGATACAACAAGTTCCCCACCATCAGCCTTGAGGACAGAATCGCGCTGTATCAGTCGCTCGACGGCGTTGACAAGGTTGTTGTTCAGAACAGCATGATGTACAACGACGTTATTCCCGAGCTTAAACCCGACTATGTTGTTCACGGCGACAACTGGACAAGCGGCCCCGAATCGGCAATCCGCGCCAATGTTGTAAAGCTTTTAAAAGAAAACGGCGGCGAGCTTGTTGAGGTGCCCTACACATATAACGAAAACGTCAAAAAAATTGACCGGCGCCTAAAGGAAAAGCTGTCAATGCCCGAATACAGAAGAAGAAGACTGCGCGACCTTATTCAGATGTGCCCCATCGTCAAGACAATTGAGGCTCACAGCGGTCTTACCGGACTTATCGCCGAGAAAACCGTTGTTGAGAAAAACGGCAAGCTTGACCAGTTTGACGCTATGTGGGTTTCGTCCCTCTGCGACAGCACCGACAGAGGCAAGCCCGACATCGAGCTTGTTGACATGTCGTCGCGCCTGCGCACCATCAACGATATTATGGAGGTAACAACCAAGCCCATTATCCTCGACGGAGACACGGGCGGACTTACCGAGCACTTTGTTTACAACGTAAGAACCCTTGAGCGCATGGGCGTTTCGGCGGTTATTATCGAGGACAAAACAGGCCTTAAAAAGAACTCGCTGTTCGGCACCGAGGTTGTTCAGACTCAGGATTCAATCGAGAATTTCAGCGCTAAAATCGCCGCGGGCAAAAAGGCGCAGCTCACCGACGACTTTATGATTATAGCGCGTATCGAAAGCCTTATTCTTGAGCGCGGTATGGACGACGCCCTTACACGCGCCAAGGCGTTTGTTGAGGCGGGCGCCGACGGAATTATGATTCACAGCCGCAGAAAAGAGCCCGATGAGATTTTTGAGTTCTGCGACAAGTTCAGAGAATTTGACAAAACGACCCCGATTGTTGTTGTTCCCACAAGCTTCAACACCGTTACCGAGGAGGAGCTTTCCGCTCACGGCGTAAATATCGTAATTTACGCCAACCAGCTTATGCGCGCGGCGTTCCCCGCGATGAAGAAAACCGCCGAGCTGATTTTAAGCAGCCACAGAGCGCTTGAGGCTGACGAAATGCTGATGCCCTTCAAAGAAATCATTACCCTCATCAACGAACTATAAAACGTGACGTTTTATTCGGCGCGCCTTTGGAGAAGTCGGTTTAATTTAAAAGTCGGTATAACGGAGCATTTAAACATTTCTGCTTTATTCGTAGGGGCGTACCCATGTGTGCGCCCGGGGAACGTTTCTCCAACGGCGCATTATAACTCGCGGGAACACATGTTTTGTTAACCGCAAACCCCTGATTCGCGTCATGCCCTGTCGTGGCAACGACCGGCGCATCATATTTCGCGGGTCGCCAAGTTTTTTTCAATCTCAAACGTCTGATTCGCGTACTGGGTCAAGCGTCACGCTTGCGCGTACTGGATCAAGCGTCACGCTTGCGCGTATTGAATGTCGGCTCAACCGGCTCCGCATTAAATAATCCCGCCCCAAAAAGGGCGGGATTTTTTTAATATCTGCTGTTTGTAATGTACTCCTTGCCGGTCTGCTGACCTGTTACGTTCAGGTTGCTGTCGGTTGTAAAGCGTACGGGAATGTTGTGCCACTTTCCGTCGATTGTAGCGTACTTCAGCACCGCGTTTGTCACGCCCGCGTAAGCTCCCGTAGCCCTGAAGGTGTACTTGTTTGTCTTGAAGTCATATGTCACCGTGATTTTTGCCGCTCGGTTGTCAGCGGTGTAATCCCAGTCGTAGCCGTAGCTTGTTTTACCGTATGCCACAAACACGCAGCTTTTTGCGTTAGCTCTTGCCGAAACGCTCGGGGTATTTATTGTTGCCGCCGAAGCGCTTACCGCGGAGATTGCCGCGCCTGCTGACAGAGCGCAGAGTGCAGCCATTGCTGTTCCTAATGCCTTAACCTTGATGTTGTTCTTTTTCATGATTGATTACTCCTTTTGATCTTTATTATTTCTCAGTGGGTTGTTCCCTTGACTGTGACTAAAGTATATCAAACAGAGTATGACAAAAGCAGGACAAAAATCAGGGTATTTTTAAAAAATTTCAAAAATTTTAAATTTTCTTTACTTTTACCGAGAAAACAGTGATTGCGGCAGCCAAAAGCGCAACGGCATATCCTATTACCCACCACAGGTCGGGAAAGATTCCGGCGTAATCGCCTACTGCCGCGGCCCTTGCGGCGTTTACCGCGTGAGAGAACGGAAGCGCGTTTGCTGCTGCCTTGAACCAGCCTCCTACCATTGAGGTGTCGAACCAGATGTTTGAGAACCATGCCGAGAGGTTTGTGAGCAGAGCGCCGCACACGCCGCCGACTGCCTTTTCGTTGAGCAGGGTGCCGCAGATAAGTCCGATAGCGATAAATACAACGGCTATCGGCAGGTTAACTACAACCACCATCAGCAGATTAACGCCCACTTTCATTCCGTAGCATACCGAGGCAAGACAGCAAACAGCCGTCTGAACCATTGCCATGGGGACAAGAGGCAGGGTGTAGCCGAGAATAAAGTCATTCGGTTTTAGCGGCGAGGTAAACAGGCGAAGCATAAAGCTTGAGGTTCTGTCCTTCGCGATAAGCATTGACGAAAACAGAGCCAGAAAGCTCAGCCCGAACACCGAGATACCGGGGGCGAGGCTTTCAATTTCAAAGAGCTTCATTTCAGCCTGCTTTGGAATACTTGAATTGATTGCCGTAAGCAGCACCATAAGCACAAGCGGAAAACCCAGACCGAAAATAAGGGTGACGGGGTCGCGTAACATTTCCTTAGTATTTCTTGACGCAAAAGCTGTTGTTCTCATTTTGTTTCCTCCGTAATGCGAATAAACGCCTCTTCAAAATCATCTATACCCGCCAGCGCCTTTAACTCGGCGGCGGTTCCCTCTGCCTTTAGCTTTGCCTTTGCCATAACGCCGATTCTGTCGCAGAGCGCCTCGGCTTCCTCAAGGTAATGGGTGGTGAGTATTATTGTCACCTTGCCCTTCAGCTTTTCAATAACGCGCCACAGCTCGCGGCGTGCCACAACGTCAAGGCCGAGGGTGGGCTCGTCCAAAAACAGAACCTTCGGCTCAGAGATAAGCGCCATGGCTATGCTGAGCCTGCGCTGCCAGCCGCCCGAGAGCGTAGCCGCCTTTTGCTTTGCCACGTCCTCCATATCAAAGCGCTCAATCATCTCCTGCGCCTTTTCCTTGGCGCCGCGCTTGTCAGAGCCGTAGATTTTCGCGATAAACTCAAGGTTTTCACGCACGTTCAGCTTTGCGGCAACGGCGGTCTCCTGAGGGGAAACGTTTATTATTTCCTTAACCTTTGCCGCGTCGCTTATAACGCTGTTGCCTAAAATCTCCGCCTCGCCGCTTGTGGGCTGTGTCAGCGTTGACAGCATTTTGATTGTTGTTGATTTTCCCGCGCCGTTTACGCCCAGAAGCCCGTAAATCTCGCCCTGGCGGACCGTGAGGTTAAGATTATCGACCGCAGTTTTTTCCTTGTAGCGTTTTGTAAGGTTTTTTGTTTCAATAGCGTTCATTGTGTTACCTCTCATTTATTGAATCTGCTCATTGAGCTTTTTGATTTTTGCCCTGACGGACAGATAAATTATTAAGCATATGGTAAGGAAAACAGCAAGGAAAATTGCCGTGAACAGTACGATTGCCTGCCATTTAAAGGGGATCCAGCCGTTGAGCAGATAGATAATCAGGTAATCAGCGAAAAGTACCGAGCCCTGAATCAGCCCCGCGGTTGAATACGGAAGCTTTTCTACGGTATAGACCGCCGAGATTCCCGCCGCGATAAACGCCAGCAGCAGCGAGCTGATAATTTCGGTTGTAACGCGGTTGACGCCTAAGGTTTCAATGGTTCCGTTTGCTGACAGGATGATATAAATTATTGCGACAATCAGCGGACCGCCGCCGCAGAATAATAATCCTCGTTTTAAGAATACTTTTGCAAACTCTTTCATTTCGATTTCAGCTCCTTTTTAATCTGTGCAAAGCAACGTCTCGACACATAATCGGTATGGCCGCTTTTGAATATTACATCGACTGCGCCCGAAAACGCCGCCGAAAATCTTTCAACTCTGTTTTTGTTGGCTATGCAGCTTTTATTTATCTTTACGAAGTCCGACGGCAGCGTCTGCTCAAGCTCGTAAAGCCTCCGCTTTACCCTGAAGCGCTCTCCGTTTACCGTAACGGCTTCGGTTTTTCCGTCGGTTACCGAAATACATTCTATCTCGGACGGGCTGAGAAGCTTTACGTCGTCCTCGGTGTAGGCAACGATTTTCCCCTCGCCGTTGTACTCGCCCACAAGCTCTTTAACGCGCCGTGTGAATTCACCCTCCGAGTGAACCGAGGTTTCCAAGTATTCCTCCCCTTGGGGGTTGATTTTAAGGTTGAGTTTCATGTCCGCACCTCCATTGTCTGTATTGTATCACATAATTTTCCGTTTGTCACAAAAATTCGGTAAACGGTCATTTTTTTAAACTTTTCGGCAGCCGCAACGCGGCAGGAAGCGCGCCTATTAAAACAATGCTATTACAAATACGTTTAATTAACGGCGCATTTAAACATTTCCGCTTTATACAAATGAAACGGAAATATTTAATATATGCAGAAACCTTGCTGACAATTCAACTCCACACTCCACTCTCAACACTCCACACTAAAAAAAGCCGCGCCTAAGCGCAGCCTTTGTTATACTATATATACTTTTACTTGCTTTTCCAGCCGTCGATAACCATTTGCAAATACGGCAGAAGCTCAAAACCCATTCGCTCGTACAGCCGTTTTGCGCCCTCGTTGTCGCTTTCGACCTCAATTCTCAGGCGGGCTATTCCCTCTTTGCTTTTGAGGTACTCAAAAAACTGAGTCGCCATTCCCCTGCCGCGGTACTCCTCGTCAATGTAGATTTCCTCAATCGTCACCGAAACGCCGCCTGCCTCCTGCGAAAAGGTTTTTGACAGCAGCGCAAAGCCGCAGGGCTTGCCCTCTTGCTCAAAGATATAGCACTTCAGGTAATCGGAAGAGCGCATAAGCTCGTTGAAGGTCACCTCGTAGTTTTCGCGCGGAACGGGCGACTCAACGGCGTCGGAATGATAAAAAACATCCGCGTAGTGATAGTATAGTTCTCTGTCGTCTGACGTGATTTCACGAAACATTGTATCCACCGTCCTCGCTATTAATTATGCAGCAGCGGTTCAAGATATGCCTTTGCCTCGGATAAATCTTTGCATAAAAACGAAATCATCGGGCGTATCTCCTCGGTCGGCTGCAAAAGGTCGGGAACCATAACGGTAATCATGCCCGCCGCCTTTGCCGACTTAATGCCGTTTATGCTGTCCTCAAACGCGGCGCAGCTTTCGGGCTCAAGCCCCAGCTTTTTTGCCGCAGTAAGGAAAACCTCGGGGTGCGGCTTGCCGTTTTTGACCTCGTTGCCGCACACCAGCGTGTCAAAGTATTCGCTCACATTGGCGCTTTTCAGGTTGAACTCCGCGCTTTCGCGCGAGGTCGAGGTAGCCAGCGCGGTTTTTATCCCGTTCTCACGGCAGAAGTCAAGAATATCATAAAGCCCCTTTTTAACGGGTATGCCATCTCGCTTAACGCGCTCTATATATCGCGCCCTGCACTCGTCGGCAAAAGTCCAATACGGAAAATCATCGCCGAGATACTCGCGGTACATCAGCTCAACCTCTTTTTTGCGCTTGCCTACCGTGCGCTTAAAAAACTCTATATCATAATTGTAGCCGTGCTCATCCATAATATGCTGCCAGTTGTCGTAAACCAGCCGCTCGGTATCGAACATCAGCCCGTCCATATCAAAAACGGCGCCCTTGAGCATAGTTTTCAGTCCTTTCGGTTGTCTTTATAGCTCTATAGTAAGAACCTCACAACTCATAGCCTTAATATATAATTTATCTCCGTCAAATTTGCTGCCGAAGTAAGGCTTAGCGTTGGAGAATCCGGGAGGCGGAGTCAGCTCTCTGTCCTCGCCCATAAGGTTAAACGCGCAGAATGCCGCGGTATTATCATCGTGACGGATATACGAAAGCTCTCTGCCCTCGGCATGTACGCCGACAAACTCGCCGTCCCAGAAAGCCGAATATTCGGCTCGCAGCGCGCCGAGCTTCTGGTGCCACTTTACAAGCTCCTTGTCCTCTTTGCCCCAGGGGTAGCAGCAGCGGTTGAACGGGTCGCGGTAGCCCTCCATGCCCGCCTCGTCGCCGTAGTAAACGCAGGGGAAGCCCGGAAGGGTATACTGCATAGCCGAGGCGATTTTCATAAGCTTAATGCCCATTTCGCGCCTTTCGGGGCTGAGCTTCTGAGCAGCCTGCCAAGCGCGATCGCGGTCATTCAGCGGCTCGCCCGCAACAATGGTAAGGGCGCGCTCGGTATCGTGAGTCGAGAGCGAATTCATCAGCACGCGCAGAACGGGGCGCGGATAGTTTTCGATAACGCTCATAATCGACGCCATTGTATAGCGCGCGTCCTGGCCGCGGCAGAAGTCGAGAATAGCGCCGCGGAAAACGTAGTTCATAACGGTGTCAAGCTGCTCCCCAAGCAGGAATTTGCGGCGGGCGCCGTAGCTCTCCTTGTTGCTGGCGTCCTCCCAGACCTCGCCGATGATAAGCGCCTCTGGGTTCTCCTCCTTTACGGAGTTTCGAAGGTTTACCATGAACTCATCGGGCAGCTCGTCGGCAACGTCAAGTCTCCAGCCCGAGTTGCCAAGCCGCATGTATTTGCGGATAATTCCGTCCTTGCCGTTGATATACTCATTAAAGGCGGGGTCGGTTTCGTTGACCTCGGGAAGGGTGTAAAAGCCCCACCAGCTATGGTAGTTATCGGGCCATTCGTTGAACTTGTACCAGCTTATGTACGGCGAGTTTTTGTCGCGGTAGGCTCCGCCGTCGCCGTATCTGCCCGAGCGGTTGAAGTAAACGCTGTCGGCGCCCGTGTGCGAGAAAACGCCGTCGTTGATGACGTGGATTCCCCTCTCTTTGGCAAGGGCGCACAGCTCGCTGAAGTCCTCCTCGGTGCCCAGTATCGGGTCTACATGGGAGTAGTCGCCCGTGTCGTAGCGGTGATTGGAGTACGCCTCGCCTATCGGGTTTAGGTAAATGCAGCTAACGCCGAGCTGCTGCAGATAGTCGAGCTTCTGAGCGATTCCCTTCAGGTCGCCCATGAAGAAGTCGCTGTTAGTGATTTCGCAGTGCTCGTTTGGCTGCCAAACGGGCAGAGCGTACCAGTCCTTGTTGCGCGTGAAGTCTTTGCGCTTAATATCCTTTTCCTCGCCGCTGAAATAAAAGCGGTCGGGGAAAATCTGGTACATAACGCCGCCGACAGGCCAGTGAGGCGTAATAAAGCCCTTTTTGTAGCAGGTAAGCTGCCAGCTTCGCCCGGGGTGCTCTGAGACCTCGCTTATCTTGTACGGGTCTGACGGAATTATGTAGCGGTAGCCGTTTGGCGTGTTAAGCCTGAAAACATACCAGTAAAGCCCCATGCGGTCGGGAGTAAAGCTGCACTCCCAGATTGCGGAGTCGGCGTCAAAATTTCCGCACCAAATCATTTTATGGTATTCCCAGTTGTAGTCGTAGTCGTACTTAACGCAGAGCTCAACGGTTTTGGCGCGCTCACCCCTGGGGGCAAGCACGCGCATATGCACGGTAGTGCCCTGCTCTACCGCGCCGAAAGGTGTTTTATAAAAAGTCTTTTGCGAGTTAAAAGGTATCGGCATAAATATTGCCCCCTAAGTTTTACTTATTTATTACATTTTATCATAAAACCGCGGATCTTTCAACAAAACGCGGGCAATAAATAATTTTCGGAAATCTTTTTAAAAATTTTTAAAATAAGCGGTTTTTTGTCACGGTTTTGTCCCATTCTGTCATATATAATAAGGTTGTAATAAAACAAAAGGAGAGATGATTATGAAAAAGATCAGAAACAGCTTTATTGTTACAAGAGATACACAGAACAGAGAAATCATCATGCAAAAGCAGGCTCCGATTGTTGAAAAGAAAAACAAAAAGAACGTCGTCATGCACATAAAGTCAATGGCTCTGGTGCTGGTTGCCGCGCTTGTAATATCGGCGTTCTCCGCGGCAATTGTTCACTCGCTGGCAAAGAGCGGCTCAGGCTCGGGGCGCTCCCGCGACTACGCCGCAAAGAGTGTTGACATGTCAAAAAAGGACTTTGCCTCCACCGAGATTTTCACGGCAAAGGGAAAGAAAACCGACGCAGGCGACTGGAACTGCTTCAACGAATCGGGCTGCGCAAGAATCAGCGGCGAGTTTGACCCCTCCACCGGCAAATACCACTTCGCGGCAAAGGCCATGCGCGCGGGCACCGACCATGTATCGCTGAGCTACAAGTCCGAAAACGGCAAATGGCAAACCAAAAACATCACCCTCAATATCGACAAAAATTTGAATATCTCCGTAGCGTGATAAAATCACTCTGGCAAAGCGGCGGCGCAGAAATGTGCTGCCGTTTTGTCCGTGTAAAAGCAGTTTTGAAGTAAAGTTTAAAATACCTGTTGACAAACGTCCGGATAAGTGATATAATAATTAAGCAAAAGAAAGCAAATATATCGCGGGATAGAGCAGTTCGGTAGCTCGTCGGGCTCATAACCCGAAGGTCGTTGGTTCAAATCCTTCTCCCGCAACCATGCAAGGCGGTTTATCTAAACCGCCTTTTCTTTTTGCCAAATTATCTCAACTTGCTCAAAAACGGCTTAAATACTGAACTTTTTGAAGTCGGTTAAGTAAAGCTGAGAAAAGATAAGGCAAAGAAACGATAGCGAGATAAACCCGCAAATAGCCCTTTGCGGGTTTAAATACCCGCAGTTAAACCCGCAATTAAACCATCAAAAAACGAAAAAATCAGATTAGAATCACACACATTGGATTTGCTTGTTTACCCTCTGTTTTACCGCAGAGGTTTTTTCTGTTTCAATATGATAAGTTATTTCACAGTGGAAAAAAATATTGATTATTCATATATTTGTATGATATAATTAATATGTTATAAAACATATTATTAGATTGTCGCGATGATAAAGGGGAGTTTTCATGGAAAAGAAAAAACGCAGCGGATATGTTAGGTGCATAAGCTTTGATAACCTTATCAACGAACATCGCATACCCATGCTTTTTATTGGTTCTGGCATAAGCAAAAGATATTTAAAAAACTATCCTTCGTGGGATGGATTGATTCGTAAAGTTGCAGAAACAATTGGTGTTTCGAGCGCTCAACTAATAGCAATAAAACAATCCATTCTCAATATAAATCCTGATGAAACTCAAGGACGCGTTTATGCGAAAATGGGAAGTGAACTCTCTCAAATATTTATAAACAAAGTGAAAAACGAAGAAATAAAACTATCTGATGTTTTTACAGAAAAAGAAATTAATCTCATTGATACCAAAAACATTTCTTTTACAAAAATGTTAATTAGCAAATTACTATCATCATACGAAGTTAGTAAGCATCAAAAAGAGCTAGCGGAATTCAAAAAGCTACAAAACCATATTGGCGTAGTAGTTACAACAAATTATGATAAATTCTTAGAAAGAGAATTGTTTAATAATTTTGATGTATTTTACGAACAGACACAGTATTATATGACTGAGACAACCGGAATAGGTGAAATTTACAAAATACACGGCAGTGTTGATTCTCCCAACTCTATTGTATTTACAGCGGAAGATTATGACAATTTTCGTGATAATTTAAGAGTTGTTGCTGCCAAACTACTTAACCTCGCTTTAGAATACCCTATTATATTTATGGGCTATTCTCTTGAAGATGAAAATGTAATGGAGATTCTTAATACGCTTATTGATTCTCTCAACAAAGAACAGTTAGCAAATTTGTCTAAAAACCTAATATATATTAACTGGAAGAAACAGGAGTATTATTTAAAAGAATCTGAAAAAACCATTCATAAAAACGGCAAGACACTCAGAATGACTAATATTTCTACCGACAATTACTTGGTACTATTTAAATATCTTCAGAAATTCATTCCATCTGAAAAGCCTGAAAGAGTCAGGAAATACAAAAAAATGATACGAAACCTTGTAATAAAAAGCAATGGCGGTCAAGCAACTATTATTGCAAATACCGATATAGATAAACTAAACAACGAAGATAAATTAGTCGTTGCCTTTGGTGCAGTAGATGAATTTGCATTAAAAGGCATTACAGGAATTAACGCAAAAGATTTAACAAGCTGGGTGCTTGATCAAAAATGTGATATTACATCGGATTTAGCAAATCGAATTATAGAAGATTTCTATTTAACATCTGCGGTTGCGCGCAATCATTATGTTCCAATCTATTATCTTCTGAACTTTAATTTAGAGTACAAAGATAACGATAAATTGTTAAATATGAAACAAAATCTTGAAGTTTGGATTGAAAAAATAAACTCCGATAATAAAATACCTTTATTGGAATCTTACGATGCAATAATGGCCGTAAAACCAAATCAAGCAGAATACAAATACATGGCTATTATTGCAAAATCATACTCAAATAACACAATCAACTATTCGGAATGTTTAGAGTTATTGAAAGATTATAAAAATGACAACCCAATTGTTTCATCTGAATATAGAAAAGCAATAACATATCTTGATATGAAAAAATTCTATTAAACAAAAAGAAAAACCCTTACTCCAACTTCCTTCACTATGTGCCGGGCTGGAATAAGGTTTTTTCTAAATAAATCACAAAAATTTAATTTTTGTTTAAAAACAGCTAACCGAGAAAAGAACCGACAAGGCTCATTGTCTCCTGTTAACTTAGTTTTATTATACGCTTTAACTTGACGTTTGTCAAGTGTTCACAAAAACGGATGTGAAAATCAGCGCTTTTTACAATAATTTTGAACTTTATTCATCTAAATTCTCTTTACAATTTGGAATAATTAATAAAAAGCTATACTTGCTTTTATCTATTTTTGTCCTCTGCTTTACCGCAGAGGGCTGTTTTTTGCTCCAAGGGCGGGATGGCGGGAATACAGATTAAGGGAAGCTCACGCTTCCCCTAACCTTATACAACAGCTTTCAACTTCTTTTCTTCCTTTTGCTTTTGGTCGTAACGCTGTGAGCCGAACATATCACGGATTTCTTCAAGGGTGAAATCGACGTGACTTTTCTTTCTGTACGGCTCGGCGTGGTAATACCAAGCCTGTTTTTTATGCGCCCACTTGAAATTTAGCTGTTTGAGCGTTTCTCTGTGGGGCTTTGTGTCGCCCGATACCCAAATCCATTTACCGCAAATCTCGACCTCTACGCCCGCGAGCGCGATCAATACATTGATGATATGTATAAACTCCTGCGGCGTTTCGGCGGTCTCCTGCTTTGCTGTATAGGTTTCTCCCTGTGCGTTGCTGTGAACATTCTTCAATCGCCCCCAGAGCTTTTCAAACTCGGCTTGCATAGCCTTGAATTCCTCGCCGTCGCCCCCGACAATGTCGGGGTGCAACTTCATAGCGAACTTGCGGTATTCCTTTTTGAGTTCTTCGGCTGTTCTGCAATTCTTAAAGTATTTCATATTCTCGCTCCCTTTGCGCTGAATTTGGCTATGTATTTATCAATGAGGTTGTCGGGCATACTCTCAAAGCTTTCGCTGTCGCACGGTGCGTAGCAGAGGAAAAAGTCACCGCATATACAATCTACAATACCGATATTTCGGTCAAGCAGGTATCGGTTCGGCATTAGTCCGTTGATTTTACCTTCTTCGTTGCATACAAGAGCGACTTCATCATCAAACGGATAAATAGCTTGAATATAACCGCCGACAACGGCTTGCATACTCTTTAAGTCGCCTTTGATTTCTTTTACATAGGGGTTAGTGAACGGTTTAACGATAATGACTTTCATTTTGTTTAGCTCCTTTTCTTTGAAAAATTGATATTCGGTAATTCCGAGTTGGCGGGCTTTCAAAAACCCGATATTGAGTTGTATGCTGCTATCACCTTTCCTTTCTGTTTTCGGATATTCGTATAAATCGTCGTCGTATGGGCTTTACGGTCATAAAAAGGCGCAGAGAATGAGCTATGTCAAGAAGCAAGTTTACGATACGCCGTAGGGCAATTCTTGATATAGCGAAATTCGCGGAGCAAAATATGCACCTAAAGCCAATGACGGCGATTTTGAATATCTTTAGGCAGAAAGAGATAGTGAGCATACAACGGTTAAAATATCGGGCATAAAAATAACGCTGAGAAATATTCCCAGCGTTATTGCTATATAATATATTTTCACTAACTTCAATTAATTGTTTTATTCCTCATAATTTGAAGTACATCTTTTTCATAAAGCCAAATCTAAATTCTAATTTTTTTCTAATCTTTTGAATGCCGCCTTAAAATCGAAAGAAAAATCTAGATAGTGTTTATTTATGATTTCAAGGCACTCCAATCTTGTTCTCATTTCTTTGTTCGTAAGATGGTTGGTGAAAATTACGGCAGCGAGTGCTTTATCGTTTTCCGTCAGCGTGGGAAGCGCAAAATGCATTCGCTCTAAAAGCAGTTTAGCATATTTTGGCGGAAGATTCAACACCACCGCAATACGCATAGCCTCAAACTTCGTTATCTCCCTTCGATTGTGGGCTTTTTTAGAGCGAATATTTTGGAAAACCCTGAGCTCCATTCCGCAAGTTGAAGCAACCTCTGTAATCTTCATCCTTTGGGCTTTCACCGCAGCCGTCAACAAGTCGCCGCCATAGGCGTTGTTTCTATCACTAAAAATCCGATCAAGTTTTTCTTGATTCTTGTTTTGGTCGTAGTAATCCATTTTTTTAAGAATTTTATTAACAAATGTCATTTTATACCTCCGAATATCTTAGAAAACATAGAATACTTAGGACATTTTCTTTTCACATTCTATTTCAAACGGAATAGACTATCAATATATTGCGCAATCCAAATCGGTTACTCATTAACAATATATTACTACGCAAAGGTGAAGATGTCAAGTGTTTTTCGATGTTTCCTGAGTTTTATGAATTTGACTCGGAAGCAATATATCATATGCCCGGGGTGCAGATAATTAACATTTTCTGCACCCCCTGGTTTTTTGTTGTTTTTTAGCAAGAAAAAATGCCTCATGTTAGTTTGTGGCAGGAATGCAGATAATTAACATTTTCTGCACCCGGCCCTATTTTTCAAGCAAAAAATCATCTAAAGTTTTTTTAAAAATTTTTATGAATGCTCCAAATTCAAATTGTTCCGTGGGATTATAGTTCCGGCAGGGCTGTAATGGCTGCAAAACTCAAATGAACATCAATTCACACCAGCTTCGTTTCAAAAAAATCGTGCAAATAGGGCAACACCCATTTGCACGATTTTAATTCTTTGTTTTTTAGCAGTTCCACACCGTTTCGTCTCCGCATATGTTACGGATTTTCA
>OMYD01000078.1 GCA_900315195.1 uncultured Eubacteriales bacterium
CTCGCCTTACTTACCGTTTCTTCTTCTTACGATAAGCTTGTCGCTCTGCTTGTTGTGCTTACGTGTCTTGTAACCGAGAGCGGGCTTACCCCACGGGGTTACAGGTCCGGGACGACCGACGGGTGATTTACCCTCACCGCCGCCGTGCGGGTGGTCGTTCGGGTTCATAACGGAACCGCGGACGGTAGGACGCCAGCCCATGTTTCTCTTACGGCCTGCTTTACCGATTTTAACGTTAAAGTGGTCGGGGTTACTTACCTGGCCTACGGTAGCCATGCACTTCTCGCTTACCTTTCTCAGCTCGCCTGAGGGAAGTCTGAGCAATGCGTAGCCGTCTTCTCTTGCCATAAGCTGAGCCATGTTGCCGGCTGAACGAGCCATCTGGCCGCCTCTGCCGGGGTAGAGCTCGATGTTGTGAACGATGGTACCTACGGGGATGCAGTTGAGCGGAAGGGCGTTGCCGGGCCAGATATCAACATTCTCGCCGGCTACTACCTTGTAGCCTACCTTGAGTCCCTCGGGAGCAAGGATATACGCCTTGTCGCCGTCTGCGTACTCAACCAGCGCGATAAACGCGGAACGGTTGGGATCGTACTCGATTGTCTTTACAATGCCCTCAACATCAAACTTGTTGCGCTTGAAGTCGATGATACGATATTTTCTTCTGTTGCCGCCGCCTCTGTGACGAACCGTGATTCTGCCGTAGCTGTTACGGCCGGCTTTCTTGTTCAGGGGAGCAAGGGAGCAAGTAAGCTTTTTTCGGGGGCAACCTTGGAAAGACTTGAATAGTCAATTACCGACATATTTCTTCTGGAGTTGATAGTCGGCTTGTAAACTTTAATTGCCATTTGGTTTCACTCTCCTCATGATGGTTTTGCGGGAGCGGCTTCTCCCATAACTACATTTTTCCGAAGTGATGTCAAGCCTCGCAGCGCTCCGCTGATCCGCAAATAGCTTCCACTCGTCTGCCCTGCAGCGTCAACTTCGGTTGACTTGCAGGTCAGTCCTCGCCGGTCGCTATTTCCGGGCTCCGCGCCGAGGCCCTTCGGATTGCTTTAAGGCAATATGGTTCTCAAATTGGATTTGCGGGCAGATTTTTCTCAGACCGAGGAAAAACCGCAGCAAGGCTGTCGCCTTGCGAGGATTTTGACGAAGGGCTGAGGGAAATATGCCGCAAAGATTTTCGAGGTTCATATTGACTTGAAGCATTACATCATGCCTTCAAAAAATTCGATAGGCTTGCTGTCCTCGGTCAGAGTTACGATAGCCTTTTTCCAGCTCTTGGTGTAACCGCCGTTGTTTCTGCCCTGGCGGCGGAACTTGCCGCGGACGCTTACGGTGTTGACCTTGGCAACCTTTACCTTAAAGATCGCCTCGCAAGCTTTTGCGATTTCGATTTTGTTAGCTGTTTTAGCAACTTCAAAGGTATAAACCTTGTTTACCGCGCCGAGCATGCTCTTTTCGGTGATGATCGGGCGAATTACAATATCGTGAGCTATCATGCGTATACCTCCTCGATCTTGCTTACCGCGTCCTTGGCGATGATGAGCTTGTCAGCATTGAGAATGTCGTAAACATTGATTGTGTTGACCTGAGCTGTCTTAACGCCGGGAATGTTGTTCGCGGACTTGATTACCTTGCTGTCAACCTCGGGCAGAACGATGAGAGCCTTTTTGTCAGCACCGATCGCGCCGAGCATTGCAACGATGTTCTTTGTCTTGTACTCATCGGTCTTGATTGAATCAACAACGATGATATCAGATTCGGCAGCCTTAACCGAAAGAGCGGACTTGAGAGCAAGTCTTCTTTCCTTCTTGTTAATTGTGAATCTGTAATCTCTGGGCTTGGGAGCGAAAACAACGCCGCCGTGTGTCCACTGGGGAGCGCGTGTCGAGCCCTGTCTTGCGCGGCCTGTGCCCTTCTGGCGCCACGGCTTCTTGCCGCCGCCCGAAACCTCCGCTCTGGTGAGAGCGGACTGTGTGCCCTGACGCTGAGCCGCAAGATAGCTTAATACTACCTGGTGCATAACCGCCGCGTTGGGCTCAATACCGAAGATGGAATCGCTGAGGTCAACGGTGCCGACCTGCTTGCCTTCCATATCTACAACTGAAATACTAGGCATTTATAATCCCCCTTCCTTAAGCCTTTACGGAATCTTTAAGAATAACGATTCCTTTGTTGGGACCGGGAACAGCGCCCTTAACAGCGATGAGGTTGTTTTCAGCGTCAACCTTAACAACTGTGAGGTTCTGAACTGTTACCTGCTCCGCGCCGAGGTGACCTGCCATCTTCTTGCCCTTCCAAACGCGTGATGGGCTTGAGCAGGCACCGATTGAGCCGCCGTGACGTACGCAGGGGCCTGTACCGTGGGTTTCTTTAAGGCGATGGAAGTTCCATCTCTTGATAACGCCTGCGGTTCCTTTACCCTTGCTCTTGCCGGTAACGTCAATCTTGTCGCCGGGGGTGAACACGTCCGCCTTAACAAGGTCGCCTACGTTGTAAGCGTCTGTGTCAGCGAAACGGAACTCTTTAAGAGTCTTTTTGGGAGCTACGCCTGCTTTGTCGAAGAAGCCCTTCATGGGTTTTGTTACCTTATTGGGCTTTAAATCGCCGTAGCCGAGCTGAACGGATGCGTAGCCGTCGTTTTCAACTGTTTTCTTGGCGGTAACCACACAGGGACCTGCCTCAACAACAGTTACGGGAACAACTCTTCCCTTTTCATCGAAAATCTGTGTCATACCGATTTTCTTGCCGATGATTGCTTTCTGCATGAATTTATCCTCCTTGTAGGTTATTGGTTGGCTTAGCCAACATGACCCTGTCTGCTTGTAGGTTGGTATCCGAGATTTGCACTGTCACGCTTCGTTGTCCAATTAATTATACGGACCTCGGCGCTTCTTACAGCTTGATCTCAATATCAACGCCGGCAGGGAGCTCTAAGCTCATAAGAGCCTCGACTGTCTTGTTTGACGGTCTTAAAATGTCGATAAGACGCTTGTGGGTGCGGATCTCAAACTGCTCGCGGCTGTCCTTATACTTGTGAACAGCGCGCAGAATGGTAACGATCTGCTTCTCGGTGGGGAGCGGAACGGGACCCGAAACCTTAGCGCCTGTGCGCTTGGCTGTAGCCACGATTCTCTCTGCCGACTGATCAACGAGCTGATGATCATAACCCTTTAATCTTATCCTGATTTTTTCCTTGACTGCCATTTTCGTCGCCTCCTTAGTAATTTCGTGTCACGCTTCCTGTCACTGCGCTGATCCGTAAACAACTTCCGCTCGTCTGCCCTGCCGCGTCAACTTTTGCTGACTTGCAGGTCAGTCCTCGCCGGTCGCTGTTTTCGGGCTCCGTGACGAAGCGCTTCTGTTAGGCGGGCGTTTGCTTTCAAAACTTTTCTTTCCACACGGCCGGGTGTTTCGTCACCCTGCATTAAAAAAGCCGTTAAACTGTTCAGTTTTAACGGGTCCGTTCTGAAAGCGCAGAGCATGCCTATAGCTTAGCAACCCAAAGTAAGCCGCAGTTATGCTCTATGTGTTTCATTGTAAATCGCCCGGTTTAAAATCGGACATACTCCACGGAAAAACCGGCTGTAAAAGCCGCAACCTCCCGCTTCATCGCATATCTATGTGCAGTCACGCAGGATTTATTATACTATTAAGGGGATTAAAAAGCAAGGTTTTAGCCTAAATTTCCGCAAAAATCCCCCTGTAGAACTTTCGCTGACAAAACGCTTTATTTTTGTGCAAGTTGCCATGGTTGCGAAAAAACCGCTTATGAGGTATAATAAAAAGGGTAAATTAATTTTTTGAATACCAATTTTGATGTGTGTTTTATGGGAGGATATTATGATTCATATTTATTACGGCGACGGAAAAGGCAAAACCACCGCTGCTGTCGGGCTTGCTCTGCGGGCGGCGGGCAGCAAAATGAAGGTTATGTTTGTCCAGTTTCTTAAAACCGAGTTCTCGGGCGAGCGCAACGTGCTGAAGGAGCTTGAAAACGTGACCGTTACTTCCTGCCCCACCGAGCTGAAATTCACGGTTGATATGACCGACTCCGAAAAGCAGCAGACCGCCGTGATTTTCAGGGGAGTTTTTGAGCGCAGCGCCGCGGCCGCTCTGTCTGAGCGCTACGACATGATTGTGCTCGACGAGATTTTTGACATTATGAACGAGGGTATGCTGGGCGAGGCTCAGGTTCTGGAGTTCATTACCAACGCGCCCAACAGCATTGAAATAGTAATGACGGGCCACAATCCGTCTCAGCGCTTTATCGACGAGGCGGACTACGTTACCGAGATGAAAAAGATAAAGCACCCTTACGACAAGGGGCTTACGGGCAGAATAGGAATAGAATTTTAACGCGCGAAGCGCAAAAAGCATGGAGGAAATATGACATATATAATGAAAAGGATATTTACGGCAGCCGCGGCGGCGGCGCTCTTCCTCAGCCTTTTCGCGGGCTGCGGCGACGGCGGCGGCAGCAGCAGCGCCGCTTCATCAAAGGCGGAAACCAAGGCGTCGGGCAACGCGGCTCCGTTTAACCTGAGCGAATCGCACATAAAGGGCGTTCTGGCGTGCGCCTGGGTAAACCAAAACGACCTCAACGAGAAAATCAAATTCGGCGACGACCTGAGCTTTACCCATTATATAAAGGCCGACAGGTACCAGGGCAAGGCCGCTCTTGACGAAAAGGGCGGGCTGCTCACCCTCACCTATGACGACGGCGCTTTTGCCGAAAAGGCGTATGTGTGGGTAGACTCACTGGGCAACGTAAACTCCAACACCTGGTACGTCGACGGCGGGACCTTTGCGTTCGGCGGCAAGACGTTCATCAAAGATGTTGAATTTTAATAATAAATAATATCAAGGAGAAGCAAATGAAAAAGATACTCGCACTTATTTTAACAATGGTATTCGCCTTTGCGCTCTGCTCATGCTCGGGCTCAAGCAGCTCGGAGGGCGAAAGCAGCATAACATCGACGGGGATCCTCGGCAAATGGGATTTGGACTCCTATGAATCCGACACCAGCCGCACACCGGGCGTTGACTTCAAGGCTTCGATGGAGGTTTTCGACGACGACACCTTTACGATGAGTCAGGCGCAGATCGCCCAGGGCGACGAAATGTCGGTAGTTATGACCGGAACCTACAAGAAAAGCGACAAAGAGAACGTGTACGATTTTGTGTTCACTCACGCCACTCTGTCGTTCCGCAGCCAGACCTCGGAGCAGGACGAAAACGGCAAATTCACCGCGACCGTTGACGGCGACAAGCTGACGCTCGACAAGCCCGACAGCAGCCCCAGCATTATATATATGAACCGCGTCGGCTGACGCTTTGAGGAGTTAAAATGAAAAAAGCAATAGTAATACTCACCGCGCTGGCGCTGATTTTTGCGCTGTGCGCGTGCGGCGGCTCGGAGAACAGCTCCGCAAGCCCCGACGAAGCGGCGTCCACAGAGGCGAAGCCGTTCTTTCAAGGCAAATGGGAAATGGAAACCCTTGAATCGGAAGCATCCATGCCCGACGACTTCGAAGCCAAGGTTTCTATGGAAATCACGGACATTCAAAGCTTTACCTACACCGAAAAATACACCGTTGAAGGAACTGCCACCGAACTTGTCAGTACAGGAACATTTTACGAGAAGGATGGCATAGCTGTCTTTACATACACCCACACCACCGCTGATAATCAGGGAAGCAAGACAGAGAACAACAAAATCGGCAAGTTTACCGGCAGAATCAGGGACGATAAGCTGGAAATTACCATTACAAGCGGCGGCGTACCCATAAAACTTGTTTTCCACCGCACGCTTTAACCGTCACTTATTTAAAAATTTATTATAAGGAGATTTTATTATGAAAAAATTATTGGCAATTTCAATGGCATTGGTACTTGCGCTTGCTCTTTGCGCATGCGGAGGCGGCAGCAGCTCTGAATCAAAAAGCAATGGCTTTGTAGGCAAATGGGAAATGGAGTCATACAATTCAACCGTAAGTCAGGCTGACAATCACACGTTGGAAGTAAAGATGGAAATTCTTGATGACAAGTCTTTTTCCTACTCTGAAAGCGAAACCGATTCTCAAGGTCACTACCTCAAAACAATCGTTTCAGGCACATACACCGAAAGCGACAACAAAGCTGATTTCAACTACACCCATGTAAGCACCTCAAACTCGGATAATAATACCTCTGAAGCCGACGAAAAGGGCACCTTTAAAGGAACCCTTGACGGCGATAAGATGACAATCGAAATGGAACGCTACGGCGACACTTCAACAATTATCTTCAAGCGCGCGTAATCCGAACGAATAAACCAATCCCCCGGCTGATTATCAGCCGGGGGATTTTTTTAATAAAGCGCCGATTATGTATCCCTGTTTTGGTGTTAATTATTGACACGATAGTATCAATTATGATAAAATATATATGCAGTATACAAATCATTAACATAATGCTCATGTACGGTAAGGAAGCAAGCAACCGAAAACAAGAGATAGACCGCCAGCACTACACTATTCCGAACCAAAGACCAAAAGATAAGCATTGT
>OMYD01000122.1 GCA_900315195.1 uncultured Eubacteriales bacterium
TGTGCGTATGCCCGAGCTGCTGGACGAATTAACGCTCGCCCGCGCGGAAAACGATTTCAAGAAAGCTGTCAAGGCATACGGGAAAGTAGATTTGCTGATTATGGACGAGTGGCTGATGAGACCGCTCACCATTCAGCAGTCCTACGATTTGTTTGAGATCATTGAAGCGAGAACCAAGCACGGCGCAACGATTTTCTGTACGCAATACGACCCTTATTCCGACTGGTACGAGAGATTGAACACGGACCCGGCGCATGACAGCCCCATCAGCGACGCGATCATGGACAGGATCTACCACAACTCCTATGTCGTATCTGTCGAGGGCAAGGTTTCCATGCGGGCAAGGCACGGCTTGAAGCCGGAGCAGAACTGCGAGGCGGCAGAATGAAACGCTACCTCATCAACGAAATGAAGTGCTATCTGGCGCTTGTGCCCGATGCTTCAGAGGAGGAAATCTCAGATTTGAAAGAATGGGTAGCCGCGGGAAACAGCCCATACGCTAATCCTTGGTACATTGCGGATGAACGCGGAACAGAGTTGCCGTTCATCGAAGCCAGACGTGTTATTTTCATCCTTGCGGAAGAAATGGATTAAAGCTTTGGCATAGCGGGGGCGCTGCCCCCGAACCCCCGGAGTTTATCGCTTTTGTTTCCGGGAGAGTGATGTCTGCGGAAAAACAAAAAGAGTGACACCGTATGGCATCACTCTCCCGCGAACCTCATACGCCGCTCAGGTCGCCCTCCGGCGTTGCCCTATCCTGCGTATGAGCTCAGGTCGCCCTCCGGCGTTGCCCTATCCTGCGTATGAGTAAAGCAAGATCATGATACCATGTTTTAATAGTGTAAGTCAATAATTTGAGTGGCGCAACTTGTCCGTGACGGTGGTGCTATTTCTCCGTCACGGTGGTGCTAAAACTCCGTGCAAGTGGTGCTGTGTGAGCGTGATTTGCACCATAGATGAAGAAAAAGAAATGAAACGAACACAAAATTTGATCAGCCTATTTCTCATATTTATGAAAATCGGGTTGTTTACCTTTGGCGGCGGTTACGCGATGATTCCGCTGATTCAGCGTGAGACCGTCGATAATAAAAAGTGGATAAGTGACAAGGATATCCTTGATATTGTTGCAATCGCGGAATCGACGCCGGGACCTATCGCTATCAATGCGGCTACTTTTATCGGCTATCGTGTCGGTGGCTTTTTAGGGGCGATGGCGGCGACTGTCGGCGTGGTGTTGCCGTCATTTACTATCATAGCGGCGATTTCCTATGTCCTTGCGGTATTCCAAAATGTCGTCTGGATTCAATATGCCTTTAACGGTATACGCGCAGGTGTTTTGGCATTGATCGTCAAAGCATTGTGGTCGATGTATAAACAGAGTCCGAAAGGTGTTTTTTCTTACCTGATTATGTTCGGCGCATTTGCGGTGACAGCGTTTTTACCTGTCAATGTCGTCTTCGTGATACTGTTTTGCGCGGCGGCGGGAATCGTGCAGACGTTGATTACCGGCAGGAGGGGCAAATGATGATTTACTTTGATTTGTTCCTCACCTTTCTGAAAATCGGATTGTTCACGTTTGGCGGCGGCTATGCCATGCTGCCGATGATTCAGGAGGAAGTAGCGGCACACGGCTGGTTGAATCAGAGTGAGCTGATCAATTTTATAGCCGTAAGCGAGAGCACGCCGGGACCGTTCGCGGTAAATATCGCTACCTTTGTAGGCACACGAACCGGCGGTATATTCGGTGGCTTGTGCGCAACGCTCGGCGTGATACTCCCGTCGTTTGTGATCATTTTGATCGTTGCACGGTGTTATCAAAAATTCAAAAGCAACAAGCTCGTTGTCGGTGCGATGAATGGCTTGAAACCGGCTGTGGTAGGATTGATAGCGGCGGCGCTGCTTTCGCTTTCGGGCACGGTATTCTTTCCGCAGGGGTTTAGCGCGAATATTTTCGGCACGGCGCATTTTTACGTTTCGCTCGGTATTTTTGCCGTAGCGGTCGTTCTGGCGTTTAAAAAGCTCCACCCGATTCTCATTATCCTGCTATCGGCAGTTATCGGAATTATAGCTGGCGAGATTGGAATCGGTTAAAGCTGGATATGTGTCCGTTGGACTTTGTGGTTCAATTTGTTTCATCGAAGCAAGAATTTTCCAAATTTAGGTGGAATTTACTTAACTTCA
>OMYD01000080.1 GCA_900315195.1 uncultured Eubacteriales bacterium
AATATTCCTCTTTATTTTTCCGAAAATCTTTGATATAATAGCTTTAAAGCCGCGTAAAAAGCGGCTTGAAGGTATTATTTGAAAAGAAATTCAGACAAGGAAGTGGTTATATGTCCAACAACGTGACAACAAAAAAACACATTTTTAAAGGAGCGTTCGCGGCTCTGCTGGCAACGGCTATTATCGCCGGCGCAATGACAGGCTGCGGAAAAGCCGACAGCTCAGGCTCGGGCGACACAAAAGAAACTCAGGTCGTTACCGAAGTCGTAACCGGCATTGTTGTAGACAAAGACGGCAATCCGGTTACCGATGCAAACGGTAATTATATTCCTGCTACAGATGCCAAGTCAACCGACAGCGACAAAAAGCAGGACAGCGGATCCGAGCAGAAATCCAAATCGGAGAGCGGTTCTCAGAAGTCAGACGGCGGCTCTCAGAAGTCAGACGGCGATTCCAAAAAATCCGACGGCGGCTCTCAGAAGTCAGAGGCTTCATCAAGCTCGGGCGGCTCAAGAACAAAGACACCGTCAGGCGCGTTGTCAGCAGGCACAACCAAGAAATCAAAGGCGGATACCTCGGCTAAGACACTTACAATTGGCGGAAAGTCATACAAGGTAGGCGACAAGGTTGTATGCACATACTTCCTTGAGGTTCCCCAGACCATGCTCAACTATCAGGGTAAAATTGAGTTTGACTCGGATATGCTCAAAAAGACCGACGCTCATCTTGTAGAGCCCGCAAACTACGGAGCTATGTTCAACAACACTTTCGACAACCGTATTGTTTTCAACGGCTCTAACCTCAGCGGCTACGATTTCAGCTCTCCGGGCTATGAGTTTATCGTTGTAGAATACGAGGTACTTAAAACCGGCACCACCGAACCCGCGATTACATTTGAGGTACTCAGCGACATCAAAGATAAGGCTTACGCCGACTCATCATCGGGCAAGCTTATTAACGGCGCGAAAATAATGGCGGTTTATTCGTAATCCACTTAAAAAACACGCGGCGGCTGTTTTTACGGCCGCTGCTTTTTTGAATTATAACTGTACTCTTTGTTTTTGTGTAAACTGTCTATTTTTTAAAGCACAGTGATGTGATACAATTCCACTATAAAAAAAGGAGGGACCAAAATGCAGAGCAAAGCGCTTGTTATAAACGACCTTTCGTCTTTCGGAAAATGCTCGCTTACGGCGGCAATAGCGGTTCTGTCCGCGATGAACATCCAGCCGTGTCCGCTTCCTACGGCAGTGCTCAGCAGCCAGTCCGAGTTCTCTCAATTTTACTGTAAGGATTTAACCGAAATCATGCCCGAGTACAAAATGGTATGGCTTCAAAACGGCGAGTGCTTTGACGGCATCAGCACAGGCTACTTCGCGAACGGTAAACAGCTAGACAGCGCCATTGACATTATCGACGCCTTCAGGCCAAACTGCCGCGCCGTGCTGGTTGACCCGGTTATGGGCGACGGCGGAAAGCTGTACCCCGTTTATGACGCGGCGGCATGTGAAAAGATGAAGCTCCTCGCGAGCCGTGCCGATATACTCACGCCCAACCTTACCGAGCTGTGTATACTGACCGGCACAGACTATTCTTCCTTAAGCAATGAGACGGACTGTCTTGAGCGCATAGCCCAAATCGCGAAGCCGCTTGCCCGCGGACGCGGAATTATTGTGACGGGCATACGATGTCGCGGCGACATCTGCAATATGGTTATCAGCGGCTCAAGCGTTGAAGTTTTCCGCTCAAAGCTTATTGACGGGAGTTTTTCCGGCACGGGCGATATTTTCGCCGCGGTGGTGTTAGGCTCGGTGCTGGGCGGAAAAACTCTGGCGGAATCAGCCAAAGCCGCGGCAAAGTTTGTTGAGCTGGCGATATCCGACACAATTAAACAACAGTACAACCCGATTTACGGGGTGAATTTTGAAAAATATCTTGCAACTTTATCAGAGGTGAAATAAATGCAGACATTAAAAGCACAAAAATCAAAAAGCACAGGAAAGGCTTTGGCGATTACCGCTATGTTCGCGGCTCTTATCACCGTTACAACAGCCTTTATAAAAATACCCGCTCCTCTTGGTTACGCTCACGCGGGAGACTCGGTAATTTATCTCGCGGCGTGCGTACTCCCCGCTCCGTTCAGCTTCGCGGCGGCGTCAATCGGCGGCGCTCTTGCGGATTTGATGTCCGGCTACGCTGTATGGGCGCTGCCGACAGCTATTATCAAGGCGCTAAACGTCCTTCCGTTCTTCCTTGTTAGATTAATTCTTTCGAAGAATAATAAGCGTGACAAAATCCTGCGCCTGTCCTTAATTCCGGCGCTGATTCTGACAACGGCGGTAACAATCGGCGGCTACTTCCTTGCTAACTGCCTTATTTACGACTTCAGCGCGGCAGTCGCCGAGGTAACCTTCAACCTTGTCCAGTCAGCGGTAGGCGCGGTACTCTTCGCGGCCATGGCTTCGGCGCTTGACGCGGTAAAGTTCAAGCAGCGCCTCGGCAGAATCATCTGACACAAAGGCAAAAAAACAATTGAATTATCCCGATAGATATGCTATACTTTACTTTGTATAGCATATTTGTTTTTGGAGGGAATTTTATGAGTGAAAAAACGGTTCGCACCCGTTACGCGCCCAGCCCTACGGGCTTTATGCACGTGGGCAATCTTCGCACGGCTCTTTACGAGTATCTTGTAGCGAAGTCTCAGGGCGGCAAGTTTATTCTGAGAATTGAGGACACCGACCGCGAGCGGCTTGTCGAGGGCGCGGTTGACTTTATCTATAACACGCTTGAGCTTGCGGGCCTAAAGCATGACGAAGGTCCCGATGTGGGCGGCGGCTTCGGCCCGTATGTTCAGTCCGAGCGCAAGGACATGTACCTTCCCTACGCCGAGCAGCTTATCAAAGAGGGCAAGGCGTACCGCTGCTTCTGCACCAAGGAGCGGCTTGAGAAAATTCAGAGCGAAACCGTAGGCGGCGGCTACGACCGCCACTGCCGCGACCTTTCCGAGGAGGAGATCGCTCAGAAGCTTAAAGACGGAGTGCCGTATGTAATCCGCCAGAAAATGCCTGTAGAGGGCAGCACAACCTTTTCCGACGCGGTATTCGGCGACATTACGGTTGAAAACAGCGAGCTTCAGGATCAGATTCTTATCAAGACCGACGGCTACCCGACCTACAACTTCGCAAACGTTATCGACGACCACACCATGGGCATTACCCACGTTGTGCGCGGCAGCGAGTATTTAAGCTCAACGCCGAAGTACAACCTGCTTTACGAGGCGTTCGGCTGGGAAATCCCGACATATATCCACCTTCCCCTGATTATGGGCAAGGACGAGGACGGCAACGTGTCAAAGCTGAGCAAGCGCCACGGAGCCACGGGATTTTACGACCTCATCGACGACGGCTATCTGCCTCAGGCAATTATAAACTACATCGCCCTGCTCGGCTGGTGCCCGAAGGACAATCAGGAGATCTTTACGCTTTCCGAGCTTGAGCAGGCGTTTGACATCAGCGGAATAAGCAAGTCGCCGTCCGTATTCGATTACGACAAGCTTTCGTGGTTCAACGGCGAGTACATCAAGGCGATGACTCCCGAGGAGTTCACAAAAACCGCTATGCCGTATTATCAAAAGGTTTTCGGTAAAAAAGAAATGCCTTGGGACAAGCTCGCGGAAATGCTGCAAAAGCGCGTTACTCAGCTTACCCAGATTCCCAAAATGCTCGACTTCTTTGTTGAGCTGCCCGAATACGACACCGAGATTTTCTTCCACAAAAAGAGCAAGACCACTCCCGAAAACACGCCCGTTATCCTTAAAGAAGCGTATGAGCGCCTAAAGGCTCTCCCCGTCTGGGACAGCGTTTCGGTTCACGACTGCCTTATCGACATGGCAAAGGAAAAGGAGCTTAAAAACGGCACGGTTATGTGGCCTGTAAGAATAGCCGCGGCGGGCAAAACCGTAACGCCCGGCGGCGCTATTGAGATTCTTGAAATTCTGGGCAGAGATGAAACCCTGCGCAGAATGGAGCTGGGAATGGAGAAGCTCGGCTGATAACAATGCGTCGCAGACGCAATTTATGTTCCGGCGGAACAATTTATGCAGCAGGCAATTCATGAACCTACAGGTTCAATTCATTCCCGAATAATACCACGCGGTAAAACTGACGGCTTTCGTCAACATCAGGCGTCAGGCACATGGATGAATTGCGTTTCACGCATGAATTGGCTTTGCCATGAATTTTGCGCTTTCCGCAAATGAATTGATTTACAGGTAAATCATGATTAATGTAAAGGATAGATATTATGTCAGACACAACAAACAACGAAATAATGCAGGGTAATTTTATCCACACGTTTATCGATGAGGATATTGCCGAGGGCGGCAAATACGAGGGAAAAACCGTTCACACCCGTTTCCCTCCCGAGCCCAACGGCTACATGCACATAGGTCACGCTAAAGCGATATGCATTAACTTTGCTACCGCCGAAAAATACGGCGGCCTGTGCAACCTGCGCATGGACGACACCAACCCCACCAAGGAGGACGTCGAGTACGTTGACGCCATAAAAGAGGACATAAAATGGCTCGGCTTTGACTGGGGCGACCGCTTCTTCTACGCCTCTCAGTATTTTGAGCAGATGTATGATTTCGCGGTTGAGCTTATCGAAAAGGGTCTTGCGTATGTATGCGAGCTTAATGCCGAGCAGATGCGCGAGTACCGCGGCGATACACAGACTCCCGCTAAAAGCCCGTACCGCGACCGCCCTATCGAAGAAAGCCTTGATTTATTCAGGCGCATGCGCGACGGCGAGTTTGCCGACGGCAGCATGACTCTGCGCGCGAAAATCGACCTTGCCTCTGGCAACTTCAACATGCGCGACCCCGTAATATACAGAATCAACCGCATCAGACACCACCGCACGGGCGACGAGTGGTGCATCTACCCCATGTACGACTTCGCTCATCCCATTGAGGACGCGCTGGAGGGCATTACCCACAGCCTGTGCTCGCTTGAGTTTGAGTCGCACCGCCCTCTTTACGACTGGGTTATTGAAAACATTTCAGCGCCCGCAAAGCCCCGCCAGATTGAGTTTGCGCGCCTTGGAATCAACAACACGGTTATGTCAAAGCGCAGACTGCGCAGGCTGGTTGAGGACGGCTATGTAAACGGCTGGGACGACCCGCGCATGCCAACCATCTGCGGACTGCGCCGCCGCGGCTATACTCCGCGCTCAATCCGCTCATTTATTGACCAGATCGGCGTGTCGAAGGTAAACTCTATTGTTGAGTACAGCTTTCTTGAGCACTGCCTGCGCGACGATTTAAACGAGACCGCCGAGCGCGCCATGTGCGTAATCCACCCCCTAAAGCTCGTCATCACCAACTACCCCGAGGGCAAAACCGAGGAGTTTGAGGTTGAAAACAACCCAAACCGCCCCGAGGACGGCACAAGAACCGTCACCTTCTCGCGCGAATGCTGGATTGAGGCCGAGGATTTCATGGAGGTGCCCATCAAGAAGTACCAGCGCCTCTATCCCGGCAACGAGGTGCGCCTTAAATCCGCGTATATCGTTAAATGCACAGGCTGCAAAAAAGGCGACGACGGC
>OMYD01000082.1:0-1691 GCA_900315195.1 uncultured Eubacteriales bacterium
GACTATCCCAAATGTTGTGTAAACCTCCGATATGGTGTAGAATAGAAGCACCATATTGGAGGTTTTAATAATGAGCAGAAGAAAACGCAGTCCGGAAGAACAAGCGAGAAGAGAAAAGATCCGCGAGCTATTACAGAGCAGCGGCGTCAACAGCATGGAAGATATCCAGAATCTCTTCAAGGAAACCATCGCTGAATTTATGGAGAACGGTTTGGACTCCGAATTGGACGATGAGCTTGGCTACACGAAGTATGACTACAAGAATAAGAACACGGACAACAGCCGTAACGGTCACAGCAGCAAAACGCTGCGTACCAGCTTCGGCGATGTAGAGGTGTCTGTACCCCGAGACAGAAAGGGAGAATTCGACCCACAGCTTCTGAAAAAGAACC
The DNA here is from genome assembly GCA_900315195.1 of uncultured Eubacteriales bacterium. GTDB lineage: Bacteria > Bacillota > Clostridia > Oscillospirales > Acutalibacteraceae > Ruminococcoides. Next base: position 393 of record OMYD01000082.1, read on the forward strand.
AGACCAGTATCAGCCAAGATATTGAGGAAAAGATCCTGTCCATGTATGCCAAGGGCATGACAACCTCGGATATCGAGGAACATATCCGCGATATCTACGGCATAGAGGTCTCCGACACGACAGTAAGCCGTATCACAGATAAGATTCTTCCCATTGCACGAGAATGGCAGCAGCGTCCTCTGGAGGCAATCTACGCGGTTGTATTTATGGACGCTATCCATTATCATGTGCGCAGCGAGGGTCGAATCATCAAGAAAGCGGTCTATATCGCCATTGGCATCAACCTTGACGGTCGCAAAGATGTATTAGGAATGTGGGTCGGAGAAAACGAGAGCGCCAAGTTTTGGGCGACAGTACTCAACGGGCTGAAAAATCGCGGTGTAGAGGACATTTTTATCGCCTGTACGGATAATCTGACCGGCTTTTCATCTGCGATCGAGGCGGTATTTCCCAAGACGGAAATACAAAATTGTATCATTCATCAGCTCCGCAACTCGAGCAAGTATGTGTCGTACAAGGATCTGAAGGCGCTGATGGCTGATTTGAAAGCCGTTTATGCCGCCGTGGATGAAGAAACGGCACTGAATGCGCTGGATGTTTTTGCGGAACACTGGGACAAAAAATACCCCAAGATTTCGCAGTCCTGGCGGGATAACTGGGCTAATTTGAGCACCTATTTCAAGTTTCCGCAGGAGGTCAGACGGCTGATTTACACTACCAACGCCATCGAGGGATTCAACCGTCAGCTCCGCAAGGTGACAAAATCCAAGTCCGTTTTCCCTACAGATGACAGTCTGTTGAAGATGCTTTATCTGGCGATGATGGACATTACCAAAAAGTGGACGGGACGCCGTCAGGATTGGAGCAAGATTTATGCTCAGCTGACGATCTTCTTCGAGGAGAGGCTCCCCGAGTAACCCAAGTAGCAGAAAACGGCCTGCACATCAAGGGTAAAATGAACGACGGCGAGCCGCCGCCCTTGACATGCATTCCGTTTCCTGCTTATAATGTTGACAAGGGGCTTACGCCCCTGAATAATATTTTTTGCTCTATTTTACACCGCGATTTAGAGTTTACACAGATTTTGGGACAGAGCCCAAAAAAACCTAAAATCATTTTGATACTATAGCCAACGAAAAAGAAAAATCCCGAAGGACGGCTTAAATAAGCCATTCTTCGGGATTAATTGCGTTTATTGGATTATTCCCACTCGCTCCCTGCAAAATAATCTTAACAGTATTTGTTTAAGGATTTTAGCACGGAGTATTTCTATTATTTGTATTGTAAATAAAATACAGG
>OMYD01000082.1:1721-7071 GCA_900315195.1 uncultured Eubacteriales bacterium
ATGGAGATCTTTACTCCCACTCGCTTCCTGCAAAATAATCTTAACAGTATTTGTTTAAGGATTTTAGCACGGAGTATTTCTATTATTTGTATTGTAAATAAAATACAGGCTATCAAATATTCTGTTGCCATTTTGTTGCCACGATACAAGATTATTATAGCAGAAGAATGCGATAAAATCAACACTTTAAAGCGATAGCGTATCTCATTTTTACCTCATATTTTCTTTAGTAATTTTAAAAACTTTCCCTGTGCATCTTCACCGATATAGATATCCTTACACTTTTGATAATCAGAAATATCTAATGTTACAATTTCAGTTTTCATAATCTCGAAGTACCTTTTGTTGCTTTAATAAGCAGGAAATCAGGCTTTTGCAGTAAATCTTTGTAATCAGGATTTTCTTTTAACATTTCAGATGTCGGCACAGGCTCAATCAGTTTATCTATTTTAAAGCCCGCTTCGATCAAGGTGTTGATGATAGATGAAAATGTTCGATGATATTTCTTCACTCTTTCAACAAACCAAATGGATTCCCTTTCTCCATCAACGCTGTAATTGGAAATATTAGCAAATAACTTATTACCTTTTTCGTCTTTTGTCCATCGGCTTCCGTTTGAAAAACAGGTGTTAATGGGGTGCTCCTGAGAAAAAACCAAAACGCCGCCGTCATTCATAAGTTTGTAAATATTCTTAATCAGAGCTTGAAAGTCCTCAACATAGTGGAAAGCAAGCGAACTGACAACAATATCAAAACGCTCTTGTAATTCACCGATATCTTCCATTGGCATATTCAGGTAGGAGATATTTTGATGTGCATTTTCAGCCTTAGCTATGGCGAGCATTTTCTGTGAAATATCGATGCCCACAACTCTTTTTGCGCCTTCTTCAACATAGTGAATGCAGTGCTCACCATAACCACAGCCCAAGTCTAAAACAGTCTTGTTATTTAGAGTAGGAAGTAGAGAAAACAACGCCGGTTTTTCAAATATATTGTTTGCGCTGTTCTCATTTTCTCTAATCTTTGAATAGCCGTTGAAAAAGATTTCGTTATCATAAATATTTTGCTTCACAATACTACTCCTGATAATGATTTTTCATCAAAATTATATCATCAAATCAGTAAATTAGCAAGTGAAAACGCCGCCAAACAGGAGATTATCCCACTTGGCGGCGTTGATTATAATTCTAAATTAGAATTTTATTCCCACTCAATTGTGCCCGAGGGCTTGGGTGTAAGGTCGTAAAGAACGCGGTTCACGTTTTCTACCTCCGCTGTGATCCTTGCGGTGATGTGCTGCAAAAGCTCAAACGGAACGTTCTCGACCGTTGCGGTCATAGCGTCCTTGGTGTTTACGGCGCGGATGATAACGGGGTACGCAAAGGTGCGCTTGCCGTCCCTAACGCCTACGGATTTAAAGTCGGGAACGGCGGTAAAGTACTGCCAAACCTTGCCCTCAAGGCCGTTTTTGGCAAATTCCTCACGAAGGATAGCGTCGCTCTCCCTAACCGCCTCAAGTCTGTCGCGGGTGATAGCTCCGAGGCAGCGAACGCCGAGGCCGGGGCCCGGGAACGGCTGACGGTAAACCATGCCGTCGGGCAGACCGAGCGCCTTGCCCACTACTCTTACCTCGTCCTTATAGAGGAACTTGAGCGGCTCAACAAGCTCAAACTGCAGATCCTCGGGAAGTCCGCCTACATTGTGGTGAGCCTTTACGCCGTCGCTCTCGATGATGTCGGGGTAAATTGTGCCCTGAGCCAGGAACTCAATGCCGTCCTGCTTGCGCGCCTCTTCCTCAAATACGCGGATAAACTCGGCGCCGATGATTTTTCTCTTTTTTTCGGGCTCGGCAACGCCTGCGAGCTTGTCAAGGAAGCGGTCAACAGCGTCAACATAAACAAGGTTTGCGTTCATCCGGTTGCGGAACACCTCTACGACCTGCTCGGGCTCGCCCTTGCGGAGAAGTCCGTGATTTACATGTACGCAAACGAGGTTTTTGCCGATAGCTTTTATAAGCAGCGCGGCAACGACCGAGCTGTCAACTCCGCCCGAAAGCGCCAAAAGCACCTTCTTATCGCCGATCTGAGCCTTAAGGGCTTCAAGCTGCTCGTCGATAAACGCGTTGGCAAGCGCCTCGGTAGTGATTCTTTCCATTGATTCCGGTCTTACATTTTCCTGCATATTACTCTCTCCTTACATTGTTTTGACATTATTATAAACGAAAAAGCCTTTAAGCGCAATACATAAAAAGAAAAAAGAGCGGCATGTTTTCATACCGCTCTGAAAATGTCCGATTATTCAGCCTCTTCAAGACGTCTGCCGCACTCGTCACAGAACATTGTTTCAATGTCAAATACGGTCCATCCGCAGTTGGGGCAAACCTTATTTTTGGGCTCCTTAACTTCCTCAGCCTCTTTCTCTTCCTTGGAAGCGCTGATTCTTCTTCCGCAGCCGTCGCAGAACTCAACCTCAAGGTCGGTTGTTTCCCAGCCGCAGTTGGGGCAAACCTTTGTTTCGGGCTTGGGCTCCTCAACCATTGAACCGCCGCAGTTGGTGCAGAAGCGGATGCCTTCTCTTACAGCCTTGTTGCAGTGCGGGCAAAGAACCATGCCGGGCAGCAGCTTAACGGGCATTTTAGCGCCGCAGTTGTTGCAGTAAAGCGCGTCGTCGTCAACCTCTTCACAACAGGTCGGGCAGAAGTTAACGCCCATCAGCTCGCCGATTTTCAGCTTGCTGTCTTTGATTGTCTTTTTGCTTGCCTTAACGTCGGCAACCATCTTGCCAAGCTCGCTCTCGTCAGCATCGTCGGAATGCTGCTGAACATAGAGCTCGCCGATTTTGGCGTAAGCCTCGGTGATGCTCGCCTCTTCATCGGAAATAACCTTTGCGAGGTTAGAAACCTCGTCGCCGTTGGCTGTTTTCTTCGCAAGCCCCTCCGAAATAACGTTATTGACAAATTCGTCTAAGCGTGCCATTTCAATCCTCCTAAATATTCCGCAAATTCATAGTGGATTTGCTAAATTTATCTTCTATATTATATAATAATTTAGCTATTAAGTCAATATCATAAACTAATATTGACACAATATTTTTTATCAGTATAATAATAAAAAATAAAATTTAAAGGTGATTGACTATGATAAGATTAAGGGCTTATAAAAAATGCGACGCTGAAAAAATAGCGTTATGGTGCAAGGATGAAACGGTGTTCAACTTTTGGGGCGGAAAACGTTTCTGTGACTTCCCGATTTCAGCCGACATAATTAACCAAATGTATTTTGACAAAAACGGCGATTGCGCCGAGGAAGATAATTTCTATCCGATGACGGCTTTTGACGAAACGGGCGCTGTCGGTCACTTTATCCTGAGATTTATCAACGGCGATAATAAAATCCTCCGCCTCGGCTGGGTAATTGTCGACAGCTCAAAGCGCGGGCAAAAAATCGGGCAGAAAATGCTTGCGCTGGGGCTTAAATACGCTTTTGAATTGATACAGGCAGATACCGTTACTATTGGCGTTATTGAGCAAAATATCGCCGCGTATAAGTGTTACCTGTCAACAGGCTTCCGCAAATCCGATACTCTGGAGGATTCATACGTGAACATCAACGGAGAAGAATGGAAAATAATAGAGCTTGAGATGACAAAAGAGGAGTATTACTCAAAATCTGATAACTAAAATGAAAAAGCCCTTAGCTGCATTCGGCACTGCTAAGGGCTTAACATTATAATGGCAAATATATACAGAACCGTGATGATTGTCGGTAATTATTCCCTGATAACAAGTACTTGACAATACACGAAATTGCCGAGATCACTTTACCTTATAAGTGCATTTCGTAAACTTAATATTGCCGATTTCAAATTTGTCGGAGTATTGTTTTTGTGCCAGTTCACGGATCACCATAAATTCATCGGTGATCAGTACAAGCAACTGCTTCACGCCTTGTTCTACCATATAATACTGATTGCCGGAGTTTTGAAAAGAGTGGAGCAAGCCGGGAATGCCGGCAGGCGCGTCGGTGACTAATATAATCCCCCAGTCAAGCGCCTCCTCGCCCTTTGTCGGTTTTGCTTTTGCAAGCAGCGGATGAATGACTCCTTTGGGATATTTTTCTCGGATTATTCTATCCTTTTTTACCCTGCGGCTTCCTTTGCCATATTCAGAAAGGTCAATTGGCTCTTTTATTACTGCCTTATCGAGAGCTTTGCCGTTATCCAGCAGGTAATCAATGCTTATATCTAAAAGCTGTGACAGCATTTTCAGATTATTCACATCCGGAATACCCTTATCGCATTCCCACTTCGCGACTGCGCTGCGTGAAACACCCAACTTCCCGGATAATTCTTCCTGAGACACCCCTGCCTGTTTTCTCGCTTCTTTTATTTTTTCACCTAATGTCATTGTGACGACCTCCTTGCCCGATCCGGTACTTTCAGTATAAACAAAAAGCGAATAAAAATCAATACACTATCTGTAACGCCTCTGTTACTTTGCGTAACAAATGACTTTACGCCGCTTTTGAAAGACATTCACTGCACTAAATTTTTAAAACAACAATAAAAATGCCGCCGGGCAGGAAATATCCCGCTCGGCGGCTAATGCGTTATCAGTCCGATTCAACCTCGTAAGTCTCTCCCTCTGAAGATACAACTATCTTATATTTGTCAACTGTTCCGGTAACGGTGAATTTCATTTCGACGTTATCATCACCTTTAGCGGTGAATTCCGCTTTACCGTCGGAAAAATCTTCGGTAATGTCCTCATGGATAGAAGCTATGTCCCAATCCAAATAAATTTTATCATTTTCCTTAACAACCGACGGTTCGGGCATTACAGAGTCGTTATTGGTAATTATTTCAAAACCAGAAGGATCTTCTTCCGCCTCTTCACCGTCAATTACCAATTTATCAATCCTGCCGTTGCCGTGATCTACAACGATCTCCTGAGAATCGAGCTTGCCGTTTTCGTCATACTTGTTAACAAGACTTGCTTCCTTCTCTTCACCGTCAACGTTTACGGTAATTAACTTTTCCACCCATGTTGCTCCCGTTGCGGCATAAACAACGGCGTTGCTGACAACTAACATCATCATTATCGCGGCGGCAACTAAAGCTGCTTTTCTTATTGCGTAAATCTTCTTTTTTGTTTTATTTTCAGTCATATTCTGCACCTTCATCAATAGTTCATCAGATGCGTGGATCTCATCAAAAGCACTTTGATAAAATTCATGATTATTATTATATTTATTCATAGCCACGCCTCCTTTAATGTTTCTTTCAGTGTATTTCTTGCTCTCAAAAGTCTGGACTGAACGCCGCTTTCCGAGATTTTCAGAATATCGGCAAT
>OMYD01000086.1 GCA_900315195.1 uncultured Eubacteriales bacterium
ATCTCAGAGCTTTCAAAGGAATTTGAGCTGGGCGAAATATTAAACCGCAAATACGACAGGCTCAGCGGCGGCCAGAAGCGCCGCGTAGATATAGCGAGAGCGCTTTTAAACCGCCCCAAGATTCTGTTCCTCGATGAACCCACAACAGGCCTTGACCCCATGACCCGCGTTAAGGTGTGGAAGACAATCGACAAGCTTAGGGAGGAAACGGGGCTTACGGTTTTCCTTACGACCCATTACATGGAGGAAACCGCTCAGTGCGACAAGGTGGTAATTATCGACTCGGGCAAGATAGCCGCGGCAGGAACTCCTCACAGCCTCAAAGAGCAGTACGCCGGCAACCGCCTGATGTGGTACACCGCTCAGTCTGAAGCTGCCGAAAAAATCCTCAGCGACAACGGGCTTGAATTTGATTATCACCTCGACAGCTACAAAATTCCGCTTAACAGCAGCAAGCAAGCCGCTGATTTGATTAAAAAGCATAATGAAATAAGCGACTTTGAATTCGTAAAGGGCAATATGGACGACGTATTTTTGACGGTAACGGGAAAGAGATTAGGTGACTGATATGACTGCAAAAAAGGAACTTCGCGCCTTTAAGGGCATGACAATTCGCAACATGAAGGTTTACGGCAAGGACAAAATCTCGCTGCTGCTGTCAATGCTGACGCAGCTTATAGTGCTGGGACTGTTTGTGCTGTTTTTGAAAGGCAACTATGTAGACGTTATCAATCAGGAGCTGGGCGACCTTAAAAACATGCTCTCAAAGGACGACATCGAAGCAATCGTTAATTCATGGCTTGTAGCGGGCGTTGTAGGAACCTCGGTTGTAACCGCGGCTCTCAACGCGCTGTCTGTTATGGTTCACGACAAAATGGATCGCATTGACTACGACTACACCGCGACGGCGGTAAAGAGCAGAACCGTTGTTCTGTCATACTTTACGGGCGCAATGCTCAGCGCCGTAGTGACAAGCTCAATCCTGCTCACCGCAGGGCTCGGCTACCTCGCGGTAAGCGGCACCTTCCTCCTCAACCCTCTTGATATTATTATGCTCTACGGCATTGTGGCGCTCGGCTCAATCTCATCCACACTGGTGCTTATGCTGTTTATCTCCTTCTTTAAAAAGGATTCAAGCCTTTCGGCGTTCGGCATTCTTATTTCGGTCGCCATCGGCTTTGTTGTGGGCGCGTACATGCCCGTCGGCCAGTTCAGCCAAAGCGTCCAGACCGTTGTAAACCTCGTGCCCGGCTCGCACATTACGGCGCTGCTCCGCAACGTTCTTATGCAGCCCGCAATCAATCACGCCGACAGCGTTATCGGCGGCGCCGACAACCACGCCTTCGCAAAAACGCTTGACGATCTGTTCTCAATGAAGCTGCATGTGTTCAACGGCAGCCACGGCACAAACTTTATGATTATCTACTCACTCGCGGCAATCGCGCTGTTTTTGGTGCTCAACATTCTGGTTTACCGCTTTGCCGCAAAGAAAGCTCACAATTCTTAATACAACGCAATCAGCGGACAGCCCGGATAAAACGGCGCTGTCCGCGTTTATATTGTTGTAATTTTTAATCAACGGTGTAGGTGGTGCGCCCCTGCATAGTGTATTAATTAAAAGTTTTGGTAAATTCGCAGTGACAGGGCTTGCCCCTGTCAGGCAGTAGCGGATGACTTTTACCCAAAAGCCGAAACTTTAATATGTGACGACAACGTCGCTCGGGAGACCGCAAGGGCCTCCCCTACAAAATGTAATCAAGTTTTAGATGTAACAGACTACTATATCACCCCATAAAAAATAATTTCTTATTGTATTTATATTAAATTGTCATAACCTATTGAATTATCATCTGTAAAATGTTACAATAAATACAAGCGTAATTCTCAAAATATATGAAAAGGGGACAATTGAAATGAAGGTTAAAATTATTTCCGACAGCACATGCGACCTTTCGCCCGAGCTGGTTCAAAAATACGACATAGCTATTGTGCCGCTCTATGTGCTTATGGGCGTCAGCACCCGCAAGGACGGCCTTGAAGTCAAGCCCGAGGATATCTACGACTTTGTAAGCAATACGGGCAAGCTGCCCTCGACCTCGGCGCCGAATCTGGGCGACTTTATTGACGAGTTCAAAAAGTGGCGCGACGAGGGCTATGAAATCGTCCACTTTAATATAAGCAGCGACTTTTCAAGCTCCTATCAGAACGCCTGCACAGCGGCAGGCGACATGGACGGCGTGTATGTGGTCGATACCCGCAACCTTTCAACAGGCTCGGGACTTGTTGTGCTCAGGGGAGCGGAGCTTGCTCAGCAGGGCAAATCAGCCGCTGAAATCAAGCTTGAATGTGAAAAAATGGTCGGCAAGGTAGAGGCGAGCTTTGTCGTCGACAGCATCGACTACCTCCACAAGGGCGGCCGCTGCTCGTCGGTAGCGGCTCTGGGCGCTAATCTTTTAAAGCTGAAGCCGCTTATCGAGGTTATCGACGGCAAGATGAAGGCGGGCAAAAAGTACCGCGGCAACATCGACAAGGTTATAATCAACTATGTTACCGACAAGCTGCGCGGCAGAAGCGACATCGACAAAAAGCGAATTTTCATTACCCACACAAAGTGCAATCCCGTTGTTGTTCAGCAGGTTCGCGGCAAAATCAACGAGCTGTACCCCGGCTTTGAGGAGATCCTCGAGACAACCGCCGGCTGCACCGTTACAAGCCACTGCGGCCCCGGAACGCTGGGAATCCTGTTCGTAAGGAAATAACGGAGGAAAATATGGCTGACAATACCCCGAAAAAACTCAGAAATCAAATGATGTACCAGGTGTTTGTGCGTAATTTCAGCGAGGAGGGCACCTTTAAAAAGGTTGAGGAGGATCTCGACAGAATCAAGGCTCTCGGCACAGACATAGTTTGGCTAATGCCGATTCACCCTATAGGAAAGGCTCAGCGCAAGGGCACCCTGGGCTCGCCCTACGCCATCAGCGATTACCGCGCCGTAAACCCCGAGTTCGGCACGCTTGAGGATTTTAAGTCGCTCACCGACGCAATTCACAGCAAGGACATGAAGTGCATTATCGACGTGGTTTATAATCACACCTCGCCTGACTCCGTGCTAAGCCGTGAGCACCCCGAGTGGTTCTACCACAAGAGCGACGGCTCGTTTGGCAACAGGGTAGGGGACTGGAGCGATATTATCGACCTAGATTATTCTAATAAAGAATTATGGAGATATCAGATCGACACGCTGAAATACTGGGCTCAATGGGTAGACGGCTTCCGCTGCGACGTAGCGCCGCTTATTCCGATAGCGTTCTGGGAGCAGGCGCGCGCCGAGGTAGAGCAGGTGCGCGAAAACAGCGTGTGGCTCAGCGAGTCCGTAGAGCCTAATTTCATTATGTATCTGCGCTCCCGCGGAATGGTCGCGCACTCCGACTGCGAGATATACCGCGCCTTTGATTTAAGCTACGACTACGACTGCTACGAGGAGTTCAAGGCGTACCTGTACGGCAAGGGCAGCCTTCAGGCGTATGTTGACGCTCTAAGCCGCCAGGAGTATATTTATCCCGACAACTACGTTAAGCTGCGCTTTTTGGAGAATCACGACCAGACCCGCGCAAGGTTCTTTATTCCCGATATAAATGTCCTGAAAAGCATGACGGCGTTCATGTTTTTCCAAAAGGGTATGGCGCTTGTGTACAACGGTCAGGAAAAAGCGGTGTCGCACCTGCCGAGCCTGTTTGACAAGGACACGGTTTTGTGGGACGGCAAAGAGACCGTCGATTTAAGCGGATATATAGCCAAGCTTGCGCAAATTAAGCGCGATGATATCTTCACCGACAGCGTGTATAAGGTCAGCGCGTTCGGCGAAAGGGCTCTTACCGCAAGCCACGAAAAGAACGGCAAAAAGGCTGTGGGCGTGTTCCCGCTTGATAATAAGACCGGGTTTATCCCCGTTGATCTGGCCGACGGCGTTTATATAAACTTGATCGACGACAGCAGCGTTGAGGTGTTCCGCGGTGGCATTATGTGCAGGGGCGAAGCGGTTGTTTTAATAAAAGATTTTTAAATCCGGAGCGGAGCGACCCTTAATTATTCATTATTCACTAAAAAAGACCACCCGTCGAAAAACGGGTGGTTTTGACTTTTTGTTACAACGGAGGCATTTCCTCGGGCATGGACGGCTCGATAATAAACTTGTTGGTAAGGAAGCCGACCTTCATTCTAACCTTAAGGAAGCCTACGGGCGCCTCGGGTGAAAGGGTGATAAGCATATCCGTGCATTTGCGGTTCATGCCTGCGGCGACGTGAACCTTGTGGGTGCCGAAGGGCAGTGAATACGCCACGGTCTCACGGTTGCCGATGTGGCCGAAGGGCTGCTCGTCGATGTAAACGCCGAAGCCGCCTGCCGCGCCTACAAAGTTGCCCATTCTGTACATGCGGATCTCGCCGGGCTGAGGTTTAAGCTCAGCGCTGCATTTTACGCATCCGCAAGGGCCGTTGATGTCCTGTACATGTCCGCATCTGGGACATTTTACTCTGAATCTTCCGTTCATAACTATGCTCCTTTATTTTTAGTTTTTAGTGGTCAGGGGTTAGTGGTTAGTTTGGAGTTTGGAGAGTGGAGTTTTGATGCGCCGGTCGCGTGACGCTTGACCCAATCCGCGAATCAGACGTTTGTATGACCGAAAACTTCTGTTCCCGCGAGGTCGGACGCGCCGTTGCAGAAACGTGTTTGCTATATAAACGTTTCCAAAGGCGCGCTTTCTGCCGCGTGGCGGCCAAAGGCGCGCTTCCTGCCGCGTGGCGGCCAAAGGCGCGCTGAAAAAGCGTCAAGCTTCCCAGTTGTGCCACACGTTCTGGATGTCGTCGTTGTCCTCGAACATGTCGAGCATTTTCTGCATTTTTATGGCGGTGTCCTCGTCGTCGAGCTTAACGTAGGTGTCGGGCACCATTTCAAGCTCGGCGGAGGCGAACTCATAGCCCAGCTTTTCAAGCTCATCTCTTACGGCGCTGAAATCCTCGGGCTCGGTGTATATTGTGAAGATATCCTCGTCGGCCTCAAAGTCGGAAGCGCCAACCTCGAGAGCGTCGCTCATAACGGTGTCCTCGTCCTTTTCAAGCTCCTCGCGCTCGATAACGATAACGCCCTTCTGCGAGAACATAAAGCTTAATGTCTTACCTCGCCCGCTGTGCGGTTGCGGTTATCGGTAAGCGCCTCAACAATTACTGCTACGCCGCTGGGGCCGTAGCCCTCGTATGTGACCGCCTCGTAGTTGGTTGAGTCGCTGTCGTTAGCGGCCTTTTTGATAATGCGCTCGATGTTGTCGTTGGGCACGTTTGCCGCCTTTGCCTTGGCGATTGTGTCCTTTAGCTTTGAGTTTACGTTGGGGTCCGCGCTGCCGCCTGTTTTGATAGCGACTATAAGCTCTCTGCCTATTTTGGTGAAGACCTTGGCGCGAGCCGCGTCGTTCTTGCCCTTTTTCTGCTTGATTGTGCTCCATTTATTATGTCCCGACATTTATATCATTCCTTTACAGTTTTTTATTAAAAGTTTATTTCTTTTTGAAGGTGTACGGCGTTATTTGGACTATTCCTGTGCTGTAATCCGGAACCGCCTCGTAAACAATCAGATTACCGTCCTTTAACTCATAATTGCGAGGAATATCGGTCGGACCGCCGAAGTTTATGGTGTATGTAAATACGCTGTCTTTGCAGGTATAGATACCTTTGATACTCTGAATTGAATCGACAGGCTTATCGGTTCTGGAAAAATTGCCGTCATCCGTAAACTCATACTCAATTGTGCCAAGCTCATCTCTGTATTCCCATTTGCCGACCAGCTTTTCGTCTTTCTTGAATTCGCCTTTGCGCTCAACTTCCGGCATATCGGCCGGCTTGCTGTCAAACTCAAATACGCTGTTCTCGTTGTTGACGTTTGTCAGCGTCATTGTTTTGCCCGAGAATACGTTGCCGCTTACGTTGTAGGTGTACTTGCCGTCGAATCTGATTGTGTTTTCAATAACCATCATAGATGTGCCTGTTTTTGAGTCGCCGTCCTTGATTACTGCGGCGTCCTCTTCGGTGATAGGCTTGATAGTGTATTTGCCCACAATTTCCATGGTGCCCACGTTGACCGTAAGGCGGCCGTTGTCAAAGGTCAGGTTGTAGTCGTAATCGGTTGCCTCATCCGCGGTAGAGGCATTTTCCTCTGAATAGTGCCATACCGTTGCTTTGCTGTTGCCGAAGAAGTCGGTATCAAGCGCGCTGTTAAAGAAAAACAGCCTGCAAACAACGGTGGCAAGGATTGCCGCGGCAACAATAGCCAGGCTGATGAGTATTGTGTGTTGAATGACCGGGCTCTTTTTGGGGGACTCTTCGATTTTTTGGTGAAACTCGTCGAATGAGTCCGTAATATCTGTATTTTCGTTTAAAAAGTTATTATCACTCAAGAAAATACCTCCTTTACATTTCAACCTATATCATACTATATTTTAAAGAATAAATCAACAGTTTTTATCCGCAAAAGCATACGCGTGATAAAATAAAACAAATTGTCATGCGCAAACGGCAAAAACCTCTTGCTATTTTAACCAAAATGTTGTATAATTACAGAATAGATACTTGGGAGGTGTTTCAGTATGTTAGATAAAACAATGATATTTTCGCTTGGCGAGGAGAAGGACGACCAGATCAAGGCGGGGCTTACCATTGTATATGACGCGTTGAGACAGAAGGGCTATAACCCCATCAATCAAATCGTAGGCTACATTCTTTCGGAGGATCCGACCTACATTACAACCTACAACAACGCGCGCAATATTATAAGCAAAATCGACCGCGACGACCTACTGGAAGCACTTGTTAAGTCATATCTTAACGTATAATTCAGAAAGGATTGGTGCCCTGTGGCAGACAGCAAAAAGTCGGGGGAGTTCTTTACCTATAAAGGCAGACCCCTTGTGCGCTGCGGCGACGAGATTTATTACGGCAACATGGAAGAGCCGTATGTTATCAGATTGCAGATAAAGAGCAAAAAGGAAGTCAACGGCGAAGAAATAGCCGATAAGGTTGCAATTCAGCTTTTGGCTACCGACCCGTACCTTTCTCCCAGAAAGCAGCTGATTAAATCCAGCGAGAAAAAGGGTCTTTATCTGGCGATGGATATTGCCGACATCTGGCTTGAAAGAGCCTTGGCGAAAAAATAAAAAGCTAATACCGCAAAACAAAACGGCTGCCCATACGGACAGCCGTCAG
>OMYD01000045.1 GCA_900315195.1 uncultured Eubacteriales bacterium
AGCGATTCCTCTACCGTGCCGTACGCGAGGACAATGAGTCTTGTTTTGCCGTCAACCGTAAGTTCAACGGGCTTTGCGTAACGAACCTTTACGGTCAGATCAGATGTAATCTTTCTATTCTGTGCGGGATATACGATTCTGTTTTTGCTAATCTCAATACCCGCGATTTTAAGAGCGTCGCCGACTGTTCCGCCCGAAACCTCAACAGAAGTTGTCTTGCCGTCTACATCAAATGTAACGGTTTTAAGCTCCGGAGCAACGGAACTTTCTGTCGCGTTGGCCGACGGAGCCGCAATGGCCGCCGCAACGGAAACAAGCGAACTAAGAGCCATTATAGACGCAACTGAAATTGCGCAAAAGGATTTAACAAATCTTCCTTTTTCTGAAAAAATGGTCATATCGATTCTCCTTTCAAAACTTTCATATACCTAAACTTTTGAAAACCCTTTCGGTTTGCCCGAGATTATAACGCCTTTCTTTGGTAATGTCAAACAATAACGATTTATGGTTTTTGTGCAATATTCCCAACTCATTGCGGAATAATTCCGATTTAGAATTTTAGCCGGCAATGTTATGTGATATTTTTTCACTATTGTATGTGCAATTTGCAAGAATCTTAAAATATCGGTTTTGTTACCAAAAATTACGGGTTTGTAACCATTTTATGCGCGAATGCCGTAAATAAGAACACGCGAGATTATACGCAAATAAAAAGCAACGTTACGCTTCATTTAAATCCGTATTTGGCAGCTTTGTGTTATAAAAAACTACATCAACAGAGGAACAAAGAAAAAGAATTCCCCCATTAAGCAAAAAGCCCTGCGCAAATCAATGCGCAGGACTGCCGCTGTTGCAGATTTATTAACTTTTTGAGTTGTACGCCTCTCTCACCGCTCTGGCGAGCTGGTCGGCGCAGGATGTAGGCTTTCGTCCGCAGGTGTTGCCGCGAAGCTTTTTCTCAATCTCGTCCACGGTCATTCCGTCAACGAGCTTCGAAATCGCTTTCAGATTTCCGTCGCAGCCGCCCAAAAAACGGATGTTGCGCACAACGTCGCCGTCCAAGTCAAAATCAATCTTCATCGCACACACGCCTCTTGTCTTATAAGAATACTTCATTACAATCCCCCGTTTTATCTCAATATTATCTTACATTATAATCCGAAAAAATATTTTGTCAATTCTTTATGCTTTCAGCTTTTTTTAAGGTTTTAAATATATGATATGATTACACCAAAAACCATATAAAGAGGAGTGGAACATAATGAAACAAAAACCGGCATTTACAGCTTTAGTTCTATCGGCGCTTGTCGCTGTATCGGCAATGCCCTTAGCGTCTGCCGCTCAAACAGACGGTTCGGAAGCTTCGGACTCAACGGTTCGTCTTTTGGGCGATGTAAACAACGACGGCGTGCTCACCATTACCGACGTAACGCAAATACAGCGTCATGTTTCGGAGCTGATCACCCTTACAGGCGACGATTTCACGGCTGCCGACGTCAACAGCGACAAAATCGTAGACATAAACGACGCGACCTTGATTCAGCAGTATCTGGCGGAATACACCGTTGACTACCCAATCGGCGAGGCGATTGAAAGCAGCGGCGAAACAACAGACCCGACCGACCCCTCAGAAACAACGGAGCCCACGGAAGCCACCGACCCCACGGAAGCAACCGAAGCCACCGAGCCAACCGTAACGGGCGACGAATGGAAAGAAAACACAGGCGTAATCACCCTCAGCAACAGCGGAATAACTGTTACAGGCGAAGGAATTTACGTTGATGGCAATACCGTATATATCACCGAGGGCGGCGACTGGGAGGTTGTCGGAACCTGCGGCGACGGTATGATTTACGTCAACACAGGCGAGGAAAAGGACGTCAACGATAAAGTAAAGCTTCGTCTCAACGGAATGTCGCTGACAAACACATCGGGACCCGCCATCTACTTTGACCGCTGCAAAAAGGCGTTCATAACCCTTGAGAGCGGAACGACAAACACCGTAACCGACGGCTCGGCTTATGCCGAAGCTTACGCCGATGCCAAGGGCGCCATTCAAAGCGACGACACCCTTGAAATCAAGGGCAAGGGCACCTTGATTGTAAACGGCAATTACAAACACGGCATCAGCGGCAGCGATGACATAGTAATAGAGAACGGCGTGTTTAACATCACCTCCGTCAAGGACGGTCTGCACGCCAACGACGATATCACACTCAGCGGAAAAAACATCAGCCTCACGGTAAACGCCAAGGGCGACGGCATGGAGAGCGAGGGCACCGTAAACATCGACAAGGCGACCCTGAACCTCACAGGCGAGGGCAAGGGCATTAACGCCGCGGGCGATATAACCCTGACAAGCGGAACATATATAATAGATACCTCCGACGACTGCATTAACAGCAACGCCGCGGTTACCGTCGCAGACGGATCGTATGATCTGACCTCTGACGACGACGGAATCACCGGAGCGACAATCGCGGTTACCGCAGGCACGTTTGAAATCGAATCCGTCGGCAAGGGAATCAACGGCGACACCGAAATCACCCTGAACGGCGGCACATACACGATAAACTCAACCGATGACTGCGTCAACGGCAACGGAGCCGTGAACATCGCCGACGGAACCTATACGCTCAATTCAGGCGACGAAGCGATCACAGGCGTCACAATCACAATCACCGGGGGTAATTATGATATAACCACAGTTGGCAAGGGCGTAAAAGCGACCACTGAAATGAACATCTCGGACGGAAGCTTCATAATCAACTCCACCGACGACAGCATCCATTGCAACGGCAACATCACAATCAGCGGCGGAAGCTATGAAATCACCTCGGGCGACGACGGTATGCACGCCGACAGCACCTTAACCATCGAGGACGGCGTTATCAATATATATAAGAGCTACGAGGGTGTCGAGGCAAACGACATCATAATCAACGGCGGCACGGTTTACGCGGTTGCAAGCGACGACGGAATCAACGCGGCGGGCGGCCAGGACCAAAGCTCACAGGGCGGCAGACCCGGACAGGGCCGGTTCACTCCCGGCGGAGGTCAGAGCGCTTCCAACAGCAGCATCACAATAAACGGCGGCTATGTATATGTAGTAGCGTCCGGCGACGGCGTAGACTCAAACGGCTCGCTCAGCTTCAACGGCGGCACGGTAGTTGTTCAAGGCCCCGCCACAGGCGGCAACTTCAGCGTTGACGCTGACGGAACAGTCGGCTTCAACGGCGGCACGGTTCTCGCGGTTTGCACCTCTCAGGCGATGTGGGAGGATATCAGCAGCAAGCTCGGCAACGCGGTAATGAACAAATCCGCAGGCTCCGTCAGCAAGGACGGCGTTATCGCGGTAACCGACAGCAACTCAAACGTGATCGCCGCTGTCAAGAGCAGGCTTTCCGGCACCGTAGGCGTTCTGTGCTACTCTTCATCCGCGACTCCGAGCAAGGCGGTCGTCGGAGGCACCTACAGCGGAAGCTTTGACAGCTACGGCTACGCGACAGGCGGCACCGTAAGCGGCGGTACTTCAGCCACACTGAGCCAAAGCTCGGGCGGTGGCGGCGGCTTCCAGCCCGGCGGCCCCGGCGGCAGACCGTAATATAAATAACAGTTTTTCATTGAAAATTCCTTATATTAAAACCTCCTTCTTTGGGGTATGGTAATCAAGCACAGGAGGCAAAAGCAAAAGCGAGGCTTTACGCCTCGCTTTTGTATTTTATTAAGATTTAATTTTTTATTCCTGCCACGGGGTTCCGCACCTTGGGCAGAACTTTCCTTCAACAACGGTTCCGCACACAGCGCAAATTCTCTGCTGAGGTATTTGTGCGGGCTGCTGATATACGGGATTTTGTCCGTAAGCGGGCTGATAATCTTCGTATCCGCTCTGATACGCTGTATCGTTGTTGTTTTTCATAGCCTTTGCAGCCAGAACCGCCAGCACAATTCCAAGCGCCGTAAAAACCGCGAAAACGAAAACCCAAACGAAAAAGCTCATCCAGAACTCGGATTTTTCCGTATCTCCGGCATATTCAAGATAATCATCTTTGATAAAGTCGATTTCATTATATATATAGTATCCCAGCCTGTATGAATACAGTCCCGCGCCGCAGGCGGCAAGAACAACATTGAACACACTGCCCGAGCCTCTGTCCTTTATCAGCGAGATCAGTCCGCGAACGAAAAGAATAACGCCGACTGCCGCCAGACACATACAGACATACCAAAGCATAACCGACCAGCCGTCCTTGTTAAACTCCTTGAACTCAAACGAGTAAACAAAGCTGCTGAAATACGGTATGTATCCTATGCCCTCTATAAATGCCGCCGCGCCCAGAACCATCATAAGCGCGCTGGCTAAACGTCCGACCTTGCTTGTTTTTTCCATACTGTTTCCTCCTGAGCTATATTATTATACACGCTCGTAGCTTGAGATTATTATTTAGTCAAGATACGCCGCGCCTATAATGCCCGCGTCGTTGCCGAGGCTTGCCTTGCAGATTACGGTCTGCTTGTCATTGTGCTTGGTGTAGCGCTCCTGCTCTACAACCGCGCGAACGGGGCCGAGCAGGTTCTCGCCCTGATTTGAAACGCCGCCGCCGACACACAGAACGTCGGGCTGGAAGATGTTGATAATATTAACAAGACCTGTAGCCAGATAGCCGACATACTCGTTGACAACCTCTTTCGCGGCGGGGTCGCCGTCAGCCATAGCGTCAAACGCGGTTTTGCCGTTAACCTTGTTTATGTCTCCGTCGCAAAGTTTAAGCATATAGCTGAAGTCGAGCTTCTCGGAAAGAATCTTCTGCTTTGTCATGCTGATAAGACCGGTAGCTGATGCGTATGTCTCCCAGCAGCCCTTTCTGCCGCAGGCGCACTCCTTGCCGTCCTTGACAATAACCATGTGGCCGAGCTCAGCGCCCGCGAAGTTCGAGCCGCTGTAGATTTTGCCGTTGATGATAATGCCGCCGCCGACGCCGGTTCCAAGCGTAATAGCGATTGCGTTCTTGGCGCCCTTAGCGCTGCCTGCAAGGTATTCGCCCAGCGCCGCCGCGTTGGCGTCGTTTTCAATAAGCACCTTGGTGTTCAGGCGCTCCTGCATCATCTTAACTACCTCCCAGTTGTGGAAGAACAGGTTGGCAGAATATTCAATAACGCCGGTTTTGGGATTTACGGCTCCGGGAACACCGATACCGATGCTTTCGATGTCGTCCATTGTGATTTTTGCCTTTTCAACCGCCTTGAGCGCTACCTCAGCCATGCTGTCGCAAATCTCGCTCTCGGGGCGAGGAACAGCTGTTTTGCAGGTTGCGCGCGCTACGATTTTATATTCTTCGTCTACGACGCCCGCTACAATATTGGTGCCGCCCAGGTCAATTCCAAGTCTATACATAATCAAAACTCCTTACTTTACGTCCGTGACGTTTTTATTCATTATCATCATACCATAAATTTTGACAGATTGCAATAATCCGCCGTGCATAATTTTATATAAATTGTTCTAAATCCGTGGACATTTTTCCTATTTTCTGTTATTATGAAATCAGCACCTCAAAGAAAGGTATATTATAATGAAAAAGCACAGATTATTCGGCTCAGGCAAATCGCTGCGCCGTATAGAAAGCCGCTTTGAAACCTTCACATACGACCCCGAAAAGCATATAGCGGTGATCCGCAGCTCTATCTGCACGGGTGAAAAGACAGCGGGTTTTAAAGACAAAAAAGACGGTCATTTTATCGAAATAATGCTTGTCCGCTCCCCCAAGGACATCGAGAGCTTTAAAGAGCAGTACAACCTAAACCATGTCAAAACCGAATACTGATTATTATATAACAAAAGGAGGTAACCATGCAAAATTTTGATTATCAGACGCCCACCAGGCTTATTTTCGGCAAGGGCGCAGTAACACGGCTTCCCGAGGTAATGGCTCGGTTCGGCAAAAAGATACTTCTTACCTACGGCGGCGGAAGCATAAAGAAAACCGGGCTTTACGACAAGGTGATTGAGCTTCTTTCCGACTTTGAAATCTACGAGCTTCCGGGAATTCAGCCCAACCCCAAATACGACCCCAGCGTGCTTGACGGCGTTAGAATCTGCAAGGAAAACAATATCGACGTAATCCTCGCGGTTGGCGGCGGCAGCGTTCTCGACTGTTCAAAGGCAATCGCCACAGGCGCGAAGTACGACGGCGACCCGTGGGATCTTATCTCATACAAAGCCTTTGCCGCCGACTCAATTCCGATTGTCGACATAATCACCTTAGCGGCCACAGGCAGCGAGTATGACGCGGGCGGCGTTATTTCAAGAACCGAAACCAACGACAAAATCGGATACATAGACCCGCTCAACTATCCGATTGTATCCTTTCTTGACCCGACCTACACCTTTACCGTTTCAAAAAAGCAGACCGCTGCGGGCTGCGCCGACGCGATGAACCACATTATGGAGCAGTATTTCTGCGAGGACTCCACCCTGCTCAATGACGGATTTATGGAGGCAGGGCTTAAAAGTCTTATGATTAACGCGGTAAAATGCCTTGAAAATCCCGAAGACTACACCGCCAGAGCCGAAATGATGCTGTGCTGCACTTACGGCTGCAACGGAATTTACGCTCTGGGCAACAGCGGGTCGGGCTGGCCGTGCCACGGAATTGAGCACGCGCTCAGCGCATATTACGACATCACCCACGGAGAGGGACTCGCTATTATCACCCCGAGATGGATGAAGCACATTCTCTCCGACGCCACGGTTGACCGCTTTGTAAAGTACGGCGTAAATGTTTTCGGCATAGACGCCAATCAGGATAAATTCGAAATAGCGAACAGGGCGATAGACGCTACCTATAAGTTCTTTGAGTCGATTAACATCCCCATGCACCTCAGGGATGTAGGCATCGACGAAAGCAGAATCGGCGAAATGGCGCACCACATAGCAATAAACGAAGGTCTTGAAACCGCGTGGGCGCCTCTGCTTGAGGATGACATCGCTAAAATTTTAACCGAATCCCTTTAATCGCAAACTATACATTTACAAAAGGAACTCCGCAGATCAAGCGCCTGCGGAGTTTTAATTATATTCCTTCTATAAGATAAACATCATAAACATTGAAATCGCATACAAACGAGTATTTCTTTTCATAATTAAACTCACGGCGCACATCATCGGGAATCTTTGCCGTAGAGGTAATGGGCATCCATATTTTGCCCTGCTTTTCCGCCAAAGCCTCGTCAAGCTTGTCGGGCTCGACATATTCAACCTTGTCAAACGCCGAGAACCACTCCTCCCTATATGTGCAAAGGTGCTCGTTATCGGGAAAATAATATGACATAACGCCAAACGAGCTGTCAAAATAAAGGAAAGTGTCCTTTTCCGAAAGCTCCTCGCCAAAGCTCCGGCGAAAATTATCTATCGACGGGTTATACTCAAACGCAGCGGAAAAAGCAAGATTCAGCACGCAGAAAACGCACAGCAGTATTGACGCAACCGTTTCGCCGCGTCTGCGCAGTCCGCTGAACGAAAAAGCCAAAAAGCACGCGCCTATTCCAAGAATCACAACGCTGTACCTGCCGATGTAAAGCGGGCGCACAAAAACAGTCCCGAGCAGCCCGACCGCCTGCAAGCCCAAAACGCACACGGCGGCAAAAACCGTTTCAAGCCGGCGGTTAGCCCTAACCGCAAGACACGCTGCGATAATCAGAACGCTGCACGCGAAAACAACAACCGAAATCCACTCAACGCCCTTGAGCCAGAAGTTGTTTGCCGCCTTTCCCGCCTGAGTCATCAGCGGTACCGTCCAGACCGAATATCCGACAACACAAATCAAATCGGAAATCAGAACCCACTTAAACAGCCCGCGCCTTTTGATTATCACAAACAAGTTCACGCAGCCAATCACGATAAACACCGCCAGCAGAGCGAAAAAGTGATTATACGCCGCCAGCAGACCGAATACTGCCATTAAAATAAAGTTCCGCGCCTTTTCCTCCCTCAGCGCCGCGACCGCCTGAATAAAGCACAGCGTGACAAAACAGACGCACCACGAATACGACCTTTGCTGATTGCTGAAGTAGAACATCATCGGAATCGCGGGAACAGCCGCCGCGTAAAAAACAGCTGTCTGCGCGTTAAAATGCTTTTTTATCATCAACGAGCCGCCCAAAACAGCGGCGGAATAACCCAGCACCGAAAAGATCTTTGTCGCGATCAGCGAATACCCGAACAGACCTGAGAAAGCTTTAAGCGATAAAAAGTACAAAGGCGGGTGCATGTCGGTTTTAAGAATATCCAAAAGCTCTCCGTAATCGTGCCTGATAAGCGCGAGAGTATACGCTTCGTCAAACCAAACGTTATCGTTAAAAATCAGCCCAAGCGGAAGCAGCGCCAAAACGACAACAAAAGCCGTCTGTACAGCGGTTTTGTTCATTGTTTTTTGCAAGTATATCCCCCTCTCATGTAACCTGTTTTTAGATTCATTTTATCACAGCGCACTCCCGTTTTCAAGGCGCAGAACAAAAATGACCCGAAGCAAAAGCCTCGGGTCGTTTTATCGGCATTTATTATTCAATAATCGAGTTAATAAGACCGCCCTTTGAAATAATGTTCTGAATAAACTCGGGGAACGGCTCAGCCTGATAGGTCTTGCCTGTGGTCTCGTCGGTGATAACGCCTGTGTCAAAATTCACGCTTACGGTATCGCCGTCCTTGATTTCGCGCGCGGCGTCGTCGCACTCAAGAATCGGCAGACCGATGTTAATTGAGTTGCGGTAAAAAATTCTCGCGAAGGTTGACGCGATTACACACGAAATGCCGCTCGCCTTGATCGCGATAGGCGCATGCTCACGCGATGAGCCGCAGCCGAAATTCTTCTCGGCAACCATAATGTCGCCTTCCTGAACCTTATTTACAAACTGCGCGTCAATGTCCTCCATGCAGTGAGCCGCCAGTTCCTTGTGAGAGGCGGTGTTCAGATAGCGCGCGGGGATAATTACGTCGGTGTCGACGTTGTCTCCGAATTTATGTACTCTGCCTTTTGCGTTCATAGTCAAATCCTCCTTAAACCTTAGCGGGGTCGATGATGTAGCCCTTTACGGCGCTTGCCGCCGCGACCGCGGGACTCGCGAGGTATACCTCGCTGTCAACATGACCCATTCTGCCTACAAAGTTGCGGTTGGTGGTCGAAATTGCTCTTTCACCCGCCGCAAGAATGCCCATGTGGCCGCCGAGGCACGGACCGCAGGTAGGAGTTGAAACAACCGCGCCCGCCTCGATGAATATGTCAAACAAGCCTTCATGCATAGCCTGCAGCCAGATTTTCTGTGTACCGGGGATTATAATGCAGCGCACGCCCTTGGCGACTTTTTTGCCTTTGAAAATCTCAGCCGCCGCTCTGAGGTCGGAAATCCTGCCGTTGGTGCAGCTTCCGATAACGCACTGGTCTATTTTAACCTCGGTCTCCCCTATCTCGTCCACGGTTTTTGTGTTTTCGGGAAGGTGAGGGAACGCAACGGTCGGACGCAGCGTGCTCAAATCAATTGTGTATTCGGCGTCGTACTCGGCGTCCTCGTCGGCGGTATATTCAACCGCAGTGCCCTGATATCTTCCGTCGCAGTATTCTCTGGTGATGTCGTCTACCGGGAAAATTCCGTTCTTGGCGCCTGCCTCAATCGCCATGTTGGCGATGCAGAGCCTGTCATCAATATTGAGGTATTTAAGTCCCTCGCCCGAGAATTCCATCGACTTGTAAAGGGCGCCGTCAACGCCTATTTTGCCGATTATGTGCAGGATAACGTCTTTTCCGCTTATGTAACCCTGAGGCTTGCCCACGATATTGAACTTAATTGCGGACGGAACCTTGAACCAAGCCTTGCCGCTTATCATTCCCGCCGCCATATCGGTGGAGCCTACGCCCGTAGAGAACGCGCCCAGCGCGCCGTAGGTGCAGGTGTGCGAATCCGCGCCGATGCACAGGCCTCCGGGGCCTACCAAGCCTTTTTCGGGAAGCAGCGCGTGCTCAATTCCCATCATGCCGACATCCATAAAATTCTTGATATCGTATTTGTCGGCAAAGTTTCTTGTCTGCTTAACAAGCGTCGCCGCCTTAATATCCTTGTTGGGGGTAAAGTGGTCCATAATCATGGCAATTTTAGTGTTGTCAAACACCGCAGTAGCGCCGTTCTCCTCAAAAACGTTGATTGCCACGGGCGAGGTAACGTCGTTGCCGAGCACCATATCGAGCTTGGCGTTTATAAGCTGACCCGCCTTAACCTCGCTGAGTCCCGCGTGAGCCGCGAGGATCTTCTGAGACATTGTCATTCCCATAAATATCACTCCAATTTATATTTTGTTTATATTTTACTCGTAATTCAGCACAATTGCAAGTATTCTTTTATTTTCATAGAAAATAACCTTGCCGTCGTCGGAAATCTTCTGGTTTCCGCCGGTATAATGATTCGCCCCCTGAATCCATGAGTCCGCGTATTTATCGGTAATACTTTTAACGGTTTTGTTAAAATCGACGCTCTCGTCAATCACATACGCGCAAAAGTCGCTTTTGTTTTTTGCGGAGTCGATCAGCGAGGCAAGAATCTGATCGTCGTCAGACGGGTCTTTTATCGTTACAAAATTCAGCGAAAAATAATTCAGGTCGCTGCTGTCGCATTTCGGTACAAACACATTGAAAAATCCCGTTTTGCCTGAGTCACGCCGCGAATAACCGCCGCTTATTTTATGGTCGCGCAAAATCTGTTCTTCGGTAAGGTTTACATAGAAATAATGCTCAACCCCGCAGGAGGAATCGGTTGAATCGTTCCACGTTACGTCGATGTGGTACCAGTCGCCTCCAAGCTGAATGCAGTTCCACATATGACCGTTTTCCGCGTCGTTGTTGAAGTCCGAGGTGCCCTCGATCACAGTACATTCAACACCAAGTCTTCGGCAAAGCAATTGAAAGGCGTGCGAATACCCGTCGCACACGGCCTTGCCGCCCGCAAGAGCGCCGTAAGCCGTATGCTTGCTGTCCGCGTCTGTTTTGTAGGCGCAGTTTTCGGAGAGAAAGTCGTTTAAATACAGCTCAATGTCATAGTCGGTGGCATCATCGGGCGCGTTTTTCGCCGCCTTTTCAACAACCTCGTCAAGCTTTGCTTTTTGGTTCTCCAGCTCCTTGCCCGAAGTCGTATAATGCAGCGAGGCGCACAGCTTATCCTCGTACTCATAAATTGTATAGCTCGACTCCAAATCAATCCAGAACACCTCGGGATGGTCAACCGCAAAGGCGTTCAGCGCGATTTCAAAATCGTCCTTCCCCGCGTCACCGAGGTCAAACTCATCTCTGTCGGCTTCGGCGGCATATGACGCTATTTTATCGTATATTTTCACCTGAGCCTCGCTCGTGAGTTTGTCGCGGCACGGCTGAGTGGTGAGCCATACACGGCTTTTCAAGGGCTTTTTTTCAAGATTTATTACCGCCTTGTTCAGCTTGGGCTCACTTCTGAACCAATACTTCCCCTGAAAAGAACAAAAAGCAAATATTCCGAGCGCCGCCGCAGCCGCGACAGCCGCGACCGTCACCGCCGCCTTAATGTTGATTTTCACGCCATCACCTTATTTTCCGAGTCATGCTTTCAAAAAGCAGAGCCATGCCGTTTTCCCTGCGGTTATAATAATACTGTATTTTTGCCTCTTCGTCAATTGCATTTTAGATATTTGTATGCTACAATATCAAAAGCTTAAAGGAGTATATTATATATGAAAAAACATCCTGCCCATTACATCGCCCGGAGCGCAATCATCGCCGCGCTTTACGCTGTGCTCACAATAACACAAAACGTCATGCTGCCGGGTACCGCTTCCGCGGCAATTCAGTTCCGCGCAGCTGAAATACTAACGATTCTCGCGGGTTACACGCGCGCCGCGATCCCCGGACTCACAGTAGGCTGCGTTATCGCCAACCTCAGCTCGATTTCCGTTGTCGGCCCGCTTGATTTGATTTTCGGATCTTTGGCCAGCTTTATCGCGGCTCTTCTGATGTACGCCTCAGAAATGTGCGCTGGTTCAGGCTGCCGATTCTTTCCGCGCTCATGCCCGCTCTCATAAACGGAATAATTGTCGGCTTTGATATAGACTTTTTTGTCGTTAATCAGGTCTTTTTCAATTTATATGATTTTCTGTTTGTCGGCGGCTGCGTCGCTCTTGGCGAGCTTGGCGTGCTTCTGGTTCTCGGTCTGCCTCTTGCGTGGGCAATCGATAAACGAAAGATTATTAATAATTTTAAATAACCCGCAACCGTCGCGAAGCGTGTTATTATATATAGAAACGAAGGAGGATTTTTATGAATCGTGAAAAGGTAATAATCCGCACCGGCGTCATCGGAATTCTCGCAAATGTATTTCTCGCGGGATTCAAGGCGGTAATAGGATTTATTTCAGGCTCAATCGCCGTAACAATGGACGCGGTAAACAACCTCAGCGACGCTTTGTCGTCGGTAATCACAATCGTCAGCACCAAGCTCGCGGGCAAGACTCCCGATAAAAAGCACCCGTACGGCTATGGAAGAATTGAATATCTGAGCGCTGTAACGATTTCGGTCATCGTGCTTTACGCGGGCATAACCTCGCTTGTCGAATCCGTCAAAAAAATAATTCAGCCCGAAACTCCAGACTACGCTCCTATAGCGCTTATCATCATCGGCGTGGCGGTAGCGGTTAAAATCGTGCTCGGAATTTACGTCCGCGCTGCGGGCGAAAAGGTCAAATCCGACTCTCTGGTCGCCTCGGGCAAAGACGCTCTGCTCGACGCGGTAATCTCAGCCTCCACCCTTGTAGCGGCTGCCGTTTTTATCATTTGGGGCGTAAGCCTTGAGGCGTGGCTCGCGGCAATTATCTCACTGGTCATCATCAAATCAGGCATTGAAATGCTTCGCGACAGCGTTTCCTCAATTCTCGGAGAGCGCGTTGAAGGCGAGCTTTCACGGCAAATCCGGGAAATTATCCTCACCTATCCTGAGGTTTCGGGCGTGTACGACCTCGTTCTGCACAACTACGGGCCCGAAACCCACATCGGCTCAGTGCATATTGAGCTTCCCGAAAGTCTGAACGTCAGGCAGCTTGATATACTCGAACGCGACATCTACTCAAAGGTTTACCGCGAAACAGGCGTCGTTCTTACGGGTATAAGCGTTTACTCTCGGGTTACCGACAACCGGTTTTCAAATCAGGTATATTCCGATTTGCGCGACATCATCGGCGGCGACGAACGTGTTCTGCAGTTGCACGGTTTTTTGGTTGACGAACAAAAAAAGCAAATATATTTCGACATAATAATCGACTTCGGCGTGAATGACAGAAAGCAGATTTTTCAAGATATTGTGGAAAAAATCCAAGAAAAATATCCGACATACAACATATGTCCCACCCTTGACGCCGACGCCTCCGATTTTTAGCAAAGCCGCATTTTCACTGGAAAAAATGCTTGACTAAAGTGGAAAATTACGATATAATGCTATATTGCAAGGTTATATTTTGAAGGGAGGTTTTCATTTATGTTGAGAACATATCAGCCTAAAAAGCTTCACAGAAAGAAAGAGCACGGCTTCAGAAAGAGAATGTCTACATCCAACGGCAGAAAAGTTTTGTCCAGAAGAAGAGCAAAAGGCAGAAAAAGGTTGTCTTATTGATACCGTGTGCCGACAAATACGTTATATGACGTTTTCGGCGTTCGGTACGAAAGACCACAATTTCAGGTGTGGTCTTTTTTGTTACAAAGCGGTTGCTTTGTACGCGCGGCTCAACGCCGCATGATACCTGAAGGGTGCAATTAATGAGTAAGTACATAACCGTTAAAGAAAACCGGGAGTTTTCGCTTGCTTACCGCCGCGGAAAATCCTGCGTCAGTCCCGTTTTGGTAACTTATGCTTTAAAGGCAAAGGGCAATGTCCTGCGATACGGAATCACTTCGGGCAAAAAGGTAGGCAACGCCGTAAAGCGTTCACGCGCGCGGCGTGTAATAAGGGCTTCTTACTTCCAACTATTCGACCAAATCAAGCCCGGCTATATCCTGATATTTGTCGCCAGGGGCAAAACGCCCCATGTTAAATCGCAGGTTGTATGCAAAGCAATGAGGCAGCATCTTAAAACCTTGGGGGTACTGTCTCAGAGCAGCGAGGATAACAACCATGAAAAAGGTACTTCTGGCATTAATTAAATTCTACAGGTCGGCCATCTCCCCTCACACCGCGCCCCACTGCAAGTACATTCCCACCTGCTCTCAATACGGGCTGGAGGCAATTGAGCGTTTCGGAGCGTTTAAGGGTCTGGCTCTTACCATATGGCGCATTTTGCGCTGTAATCCGTTTTCCAAAGGAGGGTACGATCCCGTGCCCGAAAAACGTAAAAAGACCGGGAAACCGAAAAAGAATTCGGGAAAACGGAAGTAATTTATGACGAGGTAAAATTATGCAAATTTTCGGTTCCATCGGATGGCTGCTTGGCTTTATACTCTGGGGCGCGTTCTACATCTTCAAAAACTTCGGAATCGCTACATCTTCAAAAACTTCGGAATCGCCATCATCGTATTTACAATCATCGTAAAAGCCGCGCTGTTCCCGTTCACCCTCAAGCAGCAAAAATCAATGGCAGGCTCTGCCAGAATGGCGAAAAAACAAAAAGAGCTTCGTGAAAAGTACGGCAACAACCGTCAGAAGCTTCAGGAGGAAATGAACAAGCTCTATGAAAAAGAGGGCGTTAAACCTACAGGCGGATGCTTAACTACACTCATCCCCATGATCATCCTCCTCGGCATTTTCTACGCGGTGGCAAGTCCTTTGACAAACACACTCCACCTTGACTCAAACAACGTCAAGGACGCTCTTGAATTTGCCAATTCAATTCCGGGTTATACCCACACCGCGGGCAGCGCAACCTATCAGGAGGTTTCCCTGCTGAAAATCTTCCCGCAAATCCAGAACACACAGGAAATTCAAAGCATCTTCTCAAGCTCTGAAATTTCCAGAATTACCGAATTCGCAAACGGATTTAAAATTTTCGGAAACGTAGACCTGCTTACAATCCCCAACCAGCACGGATTCTGGTCATGGTACCTGCTTTTCCCGGTACTCTGCTTTGCTTCCAACGTAGGTTCATCTGTAATCATGCAGAGATTAAACCGCCAGAACCAGGCAATGCAGTCACAGGGATGCATGAAGGTTGTAATTTATGTCCTTCCTCTGTTTTCGGCATGGATCGCCTACAGCGTTCCCACCGCGGTATCCTTCTACTGGATTATTTCCGCGCTTATCTCGCTGATTCAGTCCATCGTTGTAAGCAAGGTGTTCAGCCCCGCCCATATGACCGCAAACAGCGAAGCAAGGCACGCGGCGCTTATGTTTGAGCAGGAGGCAAAGGTTCCGTACGTTTACGCCCCGAAAAAGCCTCAGGGAGATCCCGCGCCAAACTCCAAAAAGAAAAAGAAAAAGTAAGTAATTAACGCGAATTACAGGAGAAAATAATGATTAGAGAAGCAATTTGCGAGGGTGCAGACGTAGAGGAAGCCCTCGAAAAAGCGAAAGCTGAGCTCGGCCTTACCGAAACCGACGAATATGACTTCGAGGTTATTCAGCGTGAAGAAAAGAAAAAATTCGGTCTCTTTGGCGGACGTCCCGCTAAAGTCAGAGCCTTTATCATCATTAACGAAGCTCCCGAGGACAAAACAGAACAGTTTTTAAGAGATGTTCTCGACAACATGGGGCTTCCCGATATCGCTATCGAGCGCAAGACTGACGAAGAAAACACCCTCACCTTTAACCTTTCGGGCGAGGAAGAGGGCTTCGTAATCGGCAGACGCGGCGAAACTCTCGACGCTCTGCAGTATCTCGCAAGTCTTGTCGCAAACCACAACACCGAGGAATATATCAAGGTTTCCGTAAATGTCGGCAACTACCGCGACAAGCGCGAAAAGACCCTTGAAATCCTCGGCAGAAAGCTTGCCTTCAAGGCCGTTAAAACAGGTAAAAAGACAAGCCTCGAGCCCATGAATCCCTATGAAAGAAGAATCATCCATACAGCGGTTCAGAAGGTTAACGGCGCAACATCCTGGAGCGAGGGCGAAAACACAGCGCGTCACGTTGTAATCGGCCCCGACCCCAAGGTGAAAAACAACCGCAGAGGCGGCGGATACAATAACCGCAGAGGCGGCAAGCGCGGCGGCTACAACAACCGCAACACAAATCCTGCTCCTAATCCTGACAGAGTACCCCTTAACGAGGGCAGCGCAACAGGTCTTTACGGCAGAATAGATAAGTAATGAAGGAGCTGTCTCTTTTGAGGCAGCTCTCATTTTTGGAGATTTAAAATGAACGAAAACGCAACCATCGCCGCTATAAGCACAGCACAGGGCGAGGGCGGCGTAGGTGTCATCCGCATTTCCGGAAACGACGCCATAGCAGTCGCCGACAAGGTTTTTCAGAATATCAACAACCGCAGACTGTCAAGTCTCAAGGGCTATACCGCCGCTTTCGGCAAAGTTGTCGCGGAAAACGAGCCTATTGACGAGGCGGTAGCGCTTGTTTTCAGAGCGCCTCACAGCTATACGGGCGAGGATGTCGTCGAGCTGTCATGCCACGGCGGAATTTATATAACCCAACAGGTTCTCCGCGCTGTTCTTGACGCGGGTGCTATTCCCGCTCAGGCAGGTGAATTCACAAAACGCGCTTTTTTAAACGGAAAGATTGACCTCACCGAGGCCGAATCCGTAATTGATATAATCAGCGCCAAAAACCGCAGCGCAGCTCGTGCCGCGCTTTCAGTCAAAGAGGGTGTTTTGCGCCGCCGGGTCAATAAAGTAAAAGACGATTTGCTTACGCTTGCGGCTCACCTTTCCGCATGGGCAGATTATCCCGAGGAGGACATTGCCGAAGTTACCGATGACATGATTCTTAATACCTGTACCTCAGCTCAGAAGGAGCTTCAAAATCTGCTTTCAACCTACGACAGCGGTCAGGCGATAAAACAGGGAATCGACACGGTAATCGCGGGACGTCCAAACGTCGGCAAAAGCACGCTGATGAACCTGCTGTCCGGCAGCGAAAAAAGCATTGTCACCGAAATTCCCGGCACCACTCGCGATATTGTTGAGGACACCGTAGTAGTGGGGGATGTCATTCTCAGGCTCAGCGACACGGCGGGTCTGCGCGACACCAACGACGCCATTGAAAAAATAGGCGTAGACCGCGCCAAGAAACGACTTGAGCAGTGTGGACTGCTTCTTGCCGTATTTGACAACAGCCGCGCCCTTGAGGATTTTGATTTTCAGCTTCTTGAATCGGCTAAAAACATTCCGTCAATAGCAATTATCAATAAAACCGATTTGCCAAGCCAGTTAGAAATAAGCAATATACAATCTTATGTTAGCAATATAGTATATATTTCTGCCGTTACAGGAGAAGGCAAGGACGAGCTTATACATGCAATAGCCTCCGCGGCAGGAACAAATCAGTTAAACCCCAGCGAGGGTATTCTGTCAAACGAGCGTCAGAGAGCCAATGTATCGGCGGCTCTGCGTTCAGTCTGTGAGGCAAAGGACGCTCTTGAAACGGGCCTGACCTTTGACGCCATAACAGTCAGCCTTGAAGACGCCGTTTCGGAGCTTCTTGAAATGACAGGCGAGCGCACCTCCGATGAAATCATCGACCGAGTATTTCACAACTTCTGCGTCGGCAAATAGCCGCCACGCGGCAGGAAGCGCGCCTTTGGATAAATCGGATTTTTAGGACAAATCGGTATAACGGCGCATCATAACGCGGGTGTTATGGTTACCTTTCTTACAAACGTTTGATTCGCGAAAAAGGCTCCTTTCATAAAGGAGCTGTCAGCGAAGCTGACTGAGGATTTTTAAGCCGAGTTATCCTATTACGCTGATTTTGCTTTATATACACCAACCTCGGAAATAGCGAGATATGTTTAATTTTTGCAGATAGCACCTGCCATATAAATCCTGTTTAATTTTTGCAGATAGCACCTGCCATATAAATCCTCCGTCACGGCATGAATGCCGTGCCACCTCCTTTATTAAAGTAGGCTTTCTATAGCAGAAAACGTCTTACAGACTCCGCACTCAACTCTCAACACTACAAACTAACCACTAAACACTAAACACTAAAAAAGGTATTAAACATGACATACTTTGCAGGAAATTATGATGTAGCAGTCATCGGCGCGGGACACGCCGGAATTGAAGCCGCGCTTGCCGCCGCACGCCTGGGCTGCCACACGGCTATATTTACAATTAACATGGACGCCGTCGGCAACTGTCCGTGCAACCCCTCAATCGGAGGCACGGCAAAAGGCCACCTTGTCCGTGAGCTTGACGCCCTCGGAGGCGAAATGGGCAAAACCGCTGACGAATGTTTTTTGCAGTCCAGAATGCTCAACCGCGGAAAAGGTCCTGCCGTCCATTCGCTCCGCGCTCAGATTGACCGCCGCAAATACTCTGAGGTAATGAAGCACAAGCTTGAACTTCAGGAGAACCTTGAACTGCGTCAGGCGGAAATAATAAAAATAGAAAAAAATGAAAACGGCTGGTTGCTCACCACTCAGATGCTTGCTCAGTATCTCTGCAAAACCGTTGTTATCGCCACGGGCACATACCTCGGCGGAAGAATTTACGTCGGCGAGGTCAGCTACGAAAGTGGCCCCGACGGAATGTTCCCGGCAACAAAGCTCGCGCTTTCTCTTAAAGAACTCGGTTTGCCGCTCAGACGTTTTAAAACAGGTACACCCGCGCGCATACTCCGCCGCTCCATCGACTTTTCCGAGCTTGAAGTTCAGAAGGGCGACGAGCCTCCGCAGCCGTTTTCCTATGAAACCGAAACTCTCGGCGAAAACAAGGTCGACTGTCACATAAGCTGGACTAACGACCGCACAAAACAAATTATTCTCGACAACATTCACCGCTCGCCCTTATACGCGGGAAGAATTGAAGGCGTCGGCCCGCGCTATTGTCCAAGCTTTGAGGACAAGGTAATGCGCTTCTCCGACAAGCCGCGTCACCAGCTCTTTATTGAGCCCTGCGGCGAAAACACCGAGGAAATGTACATGCAGGGCATGAGCAGCTCGCTGCCCGAGGAAGTGCAGCTTAAATTTTATCAGACAATCAAGGGCCTGGAGCACTGTGTTATTATGCGTCCCGCCTATGCCATTGAATATGATTGCGTAGACCCCACGGCAATGAACGCCACGCTTGAATTTAAAGACTTTAACGGTCTTTACGGCGCGGGACAGTTTAACGGAAGCTCGGGTTATGAAGAAGCCGCGGCGCAAGGCTTTGTCGCGGGTGTAAACGCCGCCTTAAAAGTGCAGGAAAAAGAACCGCTTGTTCTTACACGCGCCAATTCTTACATAGGCACTCTTGTTGACGACCTTGTAACAAAGGGGGCAAACGAGCCGTACAGAATGATGACCTCCCGAAGCGAGTACCGCCTTGTTCTTCGTCAGGATAACGCCGACGAGCGCCTTACTCCAACGGGCTACGCTCTGGGATTAATCAGCGAAAAACGCTGGCAGAACTTTCTGAAAAAGCAGGAGCAGAAAAAGGCTGAAATCAAGCGTCTTAAATCAACCACCATTTCACCGAGCGAAGAGTTGAACAAACTGCTTGTTTCACGTGAAACATCAGAAATCACAACGGGCGTTCGTTTAATTGATTTATTAAAGCGTCCTCAGCTTGACTACGCATGCTTAACGCCGTTTGACAAGGACAGACCTGCCTTAGAGCAAAACCTGCTTGAACAGGTAGAGGTTGAAATAAAATACGAGGGCTATATTCAAAAGCAGTTAAAGCAGGTTGAACAGATGAAGAAGCTTGAAAATAAGCTTCTTCCCACCGACTTCGATTACAAAACTCTCAAAGGCTTACGCCTTGAGGCACAGGAAAAGCTGAATAAAATAAAGCCGCTCAACATCGGACAGGCTTCAAGAATTTCGGGAGTATCTCCTGCCGATATAAGCGTGCTTTTGATTTGGCTTGCTACAAACAGAGGATCAAACCATGCAAATGCGTGATATATTACTCTCGGCAACAGCCGACTATAAAATACAACTTACTGAAGAACAGCTCTCCAAATTTGAAGTTTTCTTTAAGCTTCTTAAACAGTGGAACGAAAAAATCAACCTCACTGCAATTACAGACGCTCAGGGTGTGGCTGTAAAGCATTTTGCCGACAGCTTATCTATTCTGAACTTCTGCGAAATTTCTCAAAACGCAAAGGTGCTTGACATCGGAACGGGCGCGGGCTTTCCGGGTGTTGTCTTAAAAATAGTCAGACCTGATATACAATTATTCTTGCTTGACAGTCTGAAAAAACGCTTTTTGTTTCTTGACGCTCTGCTTCACGAGCTTGATCTCGGCGCGGAATTTCTTCAAGGCAGGGCAGAGGAATACGGTCAGGACATTGACCTGCGTGAAAACTTCGACTTAGTCGTATCACGCGCCGTAGCTCAGCTTAACACGCTTAGTGAATACTGTCTGCCGTTTGTTAAGCTCTCGGGAAAGCTCGTTGCCTTTAAAGGAAGCAGCGCTGAGGAAGAAGTCAATTTATCAAAAAAAGCAATTCAAACACTTGGCGGCAAGCTTATAAAAACTCACACCTTTGAGCTTCCCTTTGAAGGAGGCTGCCGCAGTTTGGTAGAGATCGAAAAAATCAAGCCTACTCCCGACAAATATCCGCGCAACAACGGACGCATTAAAGCAAAGCCCTTATAATCCGACAAAATATGTCGCTTTACCAAAAAACAAAATAAAATATTCACTTACCATTCGACAAACGCCGCACACCTTATGTGATACTATAATAGCACAGGGACAAGCCTGAAGCTGACATAGGGTGATGCGGTTGAATTTTTTTATTAAGAGTGAAAACAAAGTTTCCGAACTTCCTATTATAAGAATCCGACCGAACAAATCACAGCCCCGCAAGCAATTTAACGAAGCAGACCTGAAAGCACTGTCACAATCCATATCCGAAAACGGAATTTTGCAGCCGCTCATTGTCCGCAAAATAAGTTCATCGGAATACGAAATTGTAGCGGGAGAACGTCGCCTGCGCGCTTCAGCGCTGGCAGGCCTAAAAAAAGTGCCCTGTATAGTAGTCAAGTGCTCTGACAAAGAGTCTGCCGTATATGCACTCCTTGAAAATCTCCAACGAGCCGACCTCGGAATATTTGAGGAGGCTCGGGGGATTTCAAGACTTATAAGACGCTACGGCCTGACTCAGGAACAGGCGGCTGAAAAACTCGGTAAAACCCAATCCACAATCGCAAACAAGCTGCGGCTATTAAGATTAACATGCGAGGAGCAGGAGTGGATTGAAAAAACCGGGCTCAGCGAACGCCATGCGCGAACTCTTCTTCGCCTTGAAGATGAAACGGTTCGACGCGAGGCGCTTTCCCGAGTCATTACCGACGGGCTGAATGTATCTCAAACGGAAGCGCTTGTCAACAATCTCATTCAATCAACCCCTAAAAAACAAAGCAAGGGGAAAAGTAAAGCGGTGATAAAAGATATAAGAATTTTTGTAAATACCATTAACAAGGCGGTTGACACCATGCGGCTGGCGGGAATTAACGCTGAAACACACAAATCAGACCACGACAATTTTATCGAATACACAATCAGAATTCCTAAACCGCAGGCTGAACGCGCCGAAAAAACGGCTTAGTGCCGAATAAATATACTTTCCACTTGGATGCTTTTGCATCCATTCCACTCATACCCATTTCCTTATCTAACCCCTTGCGAAAAGACGCT
The DNA here is from genome assembly GCA_900315195.1 of uncultured Eubacteriales bacterium. Lineage (GTDB taxonomy): Bacteria > Bacillota > Clostridia > Oscillospirales > Acutalibacteraceae > Ruminococcoides. The sequence goes on from OMYD01000045.1 coordinate 21,797, forward strand.
CACTTTTGTGCGCGTCTTTTTGCGTGTTTCACGTGAAACTTTTTTGAAGAAATTTGCAATTATTTTCATTTTTCTTAATAAAAAAAGAAAATTTGAATTTTTTTAATAATCTATTTAAAATCACCTTATTTTATGATATAATTAATTAAAATGAAAAAAAGGTGATTTTTTGGCAAAAATAATAGCGATTTCAAATCAAAAAGGCGGGGTAGGTAAAACCACCACCGCCGTAAATTTGGCCGCTTGTTTGGGGGCGCTGGACAAAAATGTTCTGCTTGTTGACGCTGACCCTCAGGGCAACGCGACCAGCGGAGTGGCGATTGACAAAAGCAAGGTCAAGCTTTCAACCTACAATATTCTGGTAGACGGCGTTAAAGCAGAGGAATGTGTACTCACAACACCTTATCAAAATTTACATATTTTGCCGTCAAGCATCAACCTTGCCGCCGCGGAGCTTGAAATTGCGGAAAAACCGCACAGAGAGGCTCTGCTAAAAAACTCAATACTGCCGATAAAGCAGTATTACGACTACATAATAATTGACTGTCCGCCGTCACTAGGTCTGATTACGGCAAACGCTCTAACGCTTGCTGACAGCTTTATAGTGCCGATTCAGTGCGAGTATTATGCCCTTGAAGGTCTGTCACAGCTCATGAGCACGGTTAGGCGCATAAAAAGGCAGTACAACTACTCAATCGAGCTTGAAGGCGTACTTCTTACCATGTATGACGGCAGGCTTAATTTAACACAGCAGGTTGTTGAGGAAGTTAAAAAATTCTTCCCCGGCAAGGTCTTTAAAACCGTAGTAAACAGGGGCGTGCGCCTGTCAGAGGCGCCAAGCTTTGGAATGCCCGTTATTTACTATGACAAAAACTGCAAGGGCAGCTTAGCGTACACCGAGCTCGCAAAAGAAATCATAGCAAAGGAGCGTCGCTGATGGCAAAAAAACTTGGCGGCCTTGGAAAAGGCCTTAACGCGATTTTTATTGAAAACGATAACGAAGAAAACAACGGCACTGTCAGCTTGAAAATATCGGAAATTGAGCCTAATCGCTCTCAGCCCCGTAAGGATTTTGACGAAGCGGCGCTGAGCGAGCTGGCTGACAGTATTTCAAAGCACGGATTATTACAGCCTATTCTTGTGCGGCCGCTTACACTGGGAGGCTATGAAATCGTAGCGGGGGAGCGAAGGTACCGCGCGTCCCGAATGGCGGGATTAACTGAGGTTCCCGTAATTATCCGCGAGCTGAGCGAGTCGGAGACAATGGAACTTGCGCTTATTGAGAATTTGCAGCGTGAGGACTTGACTTCGCTTGAAGAAGCGCTGGGTTACAAGGTTCTGATGAACGAGCACGGCTTTACCCAGGAGGAGGTTGCCCGTTCCGTCGGAAAATCACGTCCTGCCGTGGCAAACGCTCTCAGACTGTTAAAGCTGCCCGACAGCATAGCGGAATATCTTAGGGACGATAAAATATCCGCAGGTCACGCAAGGGCGCTGCTCACACTTCCCGATGAAGATATTATGAAGGAAGTATCCGAGCAAATCGTAAAAAATGATTTGTCCGTTCGCCAGACCGAAAAGCTCTGTAAAAAGCTGACATCGGAAAAAAAGCCCGAAAAGCCTCAGGAAAAGGTTCCCAATTACTATAAAGAGGTTGAGCTTAGTCTTTCCGAAGCACTGGGCAGAAAAATAAACGTGACCAAATTAAAAGGAAAACAAGGCGGCGTTTTACAAATCGAATTCTACTCGGATGAAGAATTAACCGAGTTATCAAATAAACTGAGTTAAACTGAGAAAAACAAAGGAGATTATAAAATGATTGATATTAAATTTTTAAGAGAAGACCCCGACGCGGTAAAAGAAAACATTAAAAAGAAGTTTCAGGATAACAAGCTCGGCCTTGTAGACGAGGTAATCGAGCTTGACGCTCAGAGCCGCGCGGTTAAACAGCAGGCAGACGATCTGCGCGCAAACAGAAATAAAATTTCAAAAGAAATCGGCAAGCTGATGGCTCAGGGTAAAAAGGAAGAGGGAATGGCTCTTAAAGACGAGGTAAACCGTCAGGCGGAGCAGCTAAAAAATCTTGAAGCACAGGAAGCCGAGCTGAGTGCGAAGGTAACACAGATAATGATGCAAATTCCTCAGATTATCGATCCTGAGGTTCCGATTGGTAAGGATGACAGCGAAAACGTCGAAGTAGAGCGCTTCGGCGAGCCTGTTGTACCTGATTTTGAGATTCCGTATCACACCGATATTATGGAAAAGCTTAACGGCATTGACCTTGACACCGCTCGCAAGGTTGCAGGCAACGGCTTCTATTATCTGATGGGCGACATTGCAAGACTTCACAGCGCGGTAATTTCATACGCGCGCGACTTTATGATTGACAGAGGCTTTACATACTGCGTGCCTCCGTTTATGATCCGCTCAAATGTTGTTACCGGCGTTATGAGCTTTGCCGAGATGGATTCGATGATGTACAAGATTGAAGGCGAGGATCTGTATCTTATCGGCACCAGCGAGCACTCGATGATTGGTAAGTTTATTGACACCATTCACAAGGAGGAGGAGCTTCCTTACACCCTGACAAGCTATTCACCCTGCTTCCGCAAGGAAAAGGGCGCTCACGGAATTGAAGAGCGCGGAGTATACCGCATTCACCAGTTTGAAAAGCAGGAGATGATTGTTGTCTGCAAGCCCGAGGACAGCAAAATGTGGTTTGACAAGCTTTGGCAGAACACAGTCGATTTGTTCCGTTCGCTCGATATTCCCGTGCGTACTCTGGAATGCTGCTCGGGAGACCTTGCCGACCTAAAGGTTCGTTCACTCGACGTTGAGGCGTGGTCACCCAGACAGAAAAAGTATTTTGAAGTCGGCTCATGCTCAAACCTCGGCGACGCTCAGGCACGCCGCCTGAAAATCAGAGTAAAGGGCGGCAAAAACGGCAAATACTTCGCACACACCCTTAACAACACCGTTGTAGCTCCCCCGAGAATGCTTATTGCCTTCCTTGAGAACAATCTAAACGAGGACGGTTCAATCAATATTCCCGTTGCTCTCAGACCTTACATGGGCGGAAAAGAGATTATTAAATAATTACTTGACTACCAATACACAACCGCTTTTATCGGGCGGTTGTGTATTTATTTATAATAATGACAAAAAACCGTTGCATTTTATTTAAAAATAGTGTAAAATAATCATATAAATATATTGGGGGCTTAACAATGGCTGAAATGTACAAAATCCGTACCAAAAATAAAAACGTATTTCTTCGCGTGGCAAAGGGACATTTTGCTACAATGCATATCCACACAAATTACTACATTGACGTAACAACACAGAAAACCCGTCTGTCCGAGGCAAGAGCTGTAGCAGAGCAACTTGTTCACGATTACCGCTCAAATACAATTATCGACACTATTCTCTGCCTTGACGGAACCGAGGTTATCGGCGCGTGCATGGCGAGCGAGCTGACTAAAGACAACTATCTTAATATGAACGCTCACCAGACAATTTATGTTGTATCGCCCGAATTTATCGGCGGCGGTCAGATGATGTTCCGCGATAATCTGACTCCCATGCTTGCTGGCAAGCATGTACTTATTCTCGCGGCTTCCGTAACAACAGGTAAAAGCGCTCTTGCGGCGATTGACGCTATTAAGTATTACGGCGGTCATGTAGTAGGCGTTTCGGCAATTTTCGCTACAGTTGAGGAATGTGACGGTCATCCTGTTCACTCAATTTTTGACCCAAAAGACTTGGGTGACTACGAAAGCTACAAGCCGCACCACTGCCCGAAGTGCAGAAACGGTGAAAAGATTGAAGCGCTGGTAAACAGCTACGGAATATCAATGCTATAAAACAACAAACATTCTTTTATAGAAAAATAATTTTATAAAATAATTAAAAGGGCTTGACAAAAGGCACATAATAAGGTATAATGAGTCTTGCTGATTTTGGCAGCATAAATGGCGGAATAGCTCAGTTGGCTAGAGCATTCGGTTCATACCCGAAGTGTCGTAGGTTCAAGTCCTATTTCCGCTACCATACGGCCCGGTGGTCAAGCGGTTAAGACACCGCCCTTTGCGGTTAAGACACCGCCCTTTCACGGCGGTAACACGGGTTCGATTCCCGTCCGGGTCACCACAAAAAGGCTGTCGTTTGACAGCCTTTTGTGTTAAATTTTTTAATTGCCGGCGTGGTGGAATAGGCAGACACAAGGGACTTAAAATCCCTCGGCGTAAAAACCGTACCGGTTCAAGTCCGGTCGCCGGCACCAGAAAATAAGGATACCCTAAAGGGTATCCTTATTTTCTTTTCACCTCATCGCGGCGACCGGACTTGAAGGCGACTGTGCCGAGCAAAGCGAGGTAAAAAACAGTCCGGTGGACTGTTTTTAAGGAGAGAGCAGATGTGCACTATAGCTATGCACACACCGCATAAAGCGAAATACCTGCATTTCGTTACAACAAACATAGGTCGCCGGCACCAAAGCGAAAATTCTGTCACAATTGTGGCAGAATTTTCGCTTTGTATTATTCATTTTTAAGATTTAATAACTGTATAATAAAAGGCGCTTTTATAGTGATGTAAAAGCGTCTTTTCTATGTGCATTTTTACTAAATCTTACGGTTCATTTGATGAAGATGATACAAATGTTAATACATGGGGCAATTATACCGGAGCAAAAAATCAACAATTTTTTATTTACTACATTTATGTTGCATATTATTTTAGACCATTACATACATCTACAAAATTATTAGATATTTCGTCCGAAGATAATCACAATCTTGAATTGTGGACAGGAGGAGAAAACTGGGCACCACAGAAATTTAATATAAATAATATAAGTGAGAATGATATTGGAAAACACCTATATACTAAAGAGATAATAAATAATGGAAATAAAATCATAGTAAAATATATTTGTGAGAAATGTGGCAATATTTTCATAGAACAAGAATATAATGTTGCTGACACCAACCTTGACGGAAACATCAATATCCGTGACGTTACCTCAATCCAGCGCCATGTTTCCGAATATCAGCTTCTGACTGACGAACAGCTCACCTTAGCCGACGTCAACGGCGACGGCGTGGTCGACATCAACGACGCTACACATCTTCAAAGATACTTTGCGAAATTTGAAGGAATAGTTTTAGGCAAACAAGTCTGATATTTTTCTATTTATCCCACACACCTTATCATCGGGTGTGTGGGTATTTTTATTATTAAAAAATCTCTTAAAATTCCTTATTAAAAATATAAAAACTACTCCATATTTTCAACGTTAATTAATGTTAAATATTATTAAAAACAACATAAAAAAATCTCTTAATTATCAGCCTGAAAACGGCTTTAAAAGTGTAAATTGTATGTGTTAAAATGATATGAACCAATAAAAAAGAGAAGTAACAACCGAATATGGTATAATGAATTCACCACAAACACATATACCGAAAAGGAAGTT
>OMYD01000072.1 GCA_900315195.1 uncultured Eubacteriales bacterium
AGCTGAGGTTCATCGGGCAGCTTTTCGAATCCGCAGAAATCTCTGAGTTCCTTCGAGAATGTCAGCAGTGTCAGCAACTGTGTATTATATTTCATTCCGAGAAGTTTCTGCAATATCAGAGCACGGATGAAACTTTCCAAAGAATTGATGCGTTTACGACCGTAGTGACCGTAATAGGCATCTTTAAAGCGATACGGTATAATTGTATCGAAGTCGATGTACTCCTCAAGCAGTTCGATAAACTCCGGTTTATTGTCTTCCATTTTTCCGAGTACATCCGTGTAAGTGTCATACAATGATAACTGCACATATTTATTTCGCATGATTTTTTCTCCGTTTCGGTGTGTTTTTGTTGCAATTAAATTATATTACGAAAGGAGAACAGATTAGCGGTTAGCCATCACTGCTATGACAAGGGTAGGAACACCCCTCCGGGTGCAGCGTAGCCATTCGCTGTCAGGGCGGTAACCAGTCCGTTCGGTACAAGTGTGGTAGCACAGGACACAGTTCCGCAAGTAATATCGAAATGCACAAAATCAACTTCTCTGATTTGTGTATATGTACCCGTTCGTTAGCGGGGAATTTAAGCCTTTGGAGTGTCATACCAAACATGAGTAGATTTATATCAAAAATGGACACGGTGAACAAGGAATGAAACATAAAAGTTGTTTTTATAACTTTTTATAAGTTTTCAGTAACGGTTAAGATAAAACATAAGAATCAATTATATACGTATTTGCACATAATAAACTCTTGTCAAACTGCCTGTCCCCGAACAGATTATTTCTCTTTTTTTGCCGCAAAAAGCAACATTTATTTTCCCGAAATTATTGAATTATCTTCCGAAATATAGTAAAATAAATTATAAGTATGTATTGACAGAAAGCGAGGCGTGGGGTATGCTCGTAGCAAGCAAGCAAGGCATAACTGCACCCTTTTTACAATCATATATCAATTTTTGAGTGCGCTTTACGGATCGGTGTTTCCGTAAGGCGCACTTTTGCTGTTTGAAAGAAGGGATGGAATGATACGAAGCAAAAAATTTATTTCTCTGCTGATTGCCGTGACGATGCTTCTGTCGCTGTTCGGCTGTTCAAGCAACAGCTCCTCGGAGCAGGACAGCGCAGTCTCTCAAACCGAAGCACAAGCCACCGAGCCGGTCGTGCTCAAGGAGCATAAGCACGAAAAAAGTGAGAAGCCCGTGTACGATCCCGACGCGACCTGTTCTATTTTCATTTATATGTGCGGCTCGAATCTGGAAAGCAAAAGCGGACTGGCGGGCAAGGACATCGACGAGCTGCTCGAGGCGGATATTCCCGATCAGGTAAATGTTGTAATCGAAACGGGCGGCGCGTCCAAATGGCACTCTCACGATATCGCCAACGATAAATTACAACGGTATGTCATCAAGGATCACAAGCTGACGCTTGTCAAAGAGCTTGACGATCAAAGCATGGGCGATCCCGATACCTACCTCGATTTCCTGAATTGGGGCAAGACGGCTTATCCCGCAGACCGCAATCTGCTCATTGTGTGGGATCACGGCGGCGATGCGACCAAGGGCGTATGCTATGACGAGAACCACGGCTTTGAAGGGCTGAAGCAATCCGAGTTCGGCGAGATTCCCCGTGAAGGCGATACCGCAGAAGCGAAAAAGTTTGATATGGTGATTTTCGACACCTGCCTGATGGGCAATATCGAAACGGCAGACTGGATGCAGGATTATTTCCACTATATGATCGCCTCCGAGGTCATCGTGCCGGGCGGCGGACTGGATTACAAGGTGATCGCGGGTGAATTCTCAAAGAATGATGACGAAGCCTTCGGAAAGCTGGTCTGTGATTCCTTTATGGAGCAGTGCAAGGCGATGGGACATGAAAACAAGGTCGAGCTGTCGCTGTTTGACCTGTCCTGCACGGACGGTCTTCTCAACGAGCTGGAGGCGGTGTTTGCCGGGAATATCGCAGCGTTCCAGAAGCCGGAGGACACCAATGCGTTAAGTGCAAGCGAATACAGTGACGCCCGTATCTACCATATTGTTGCCGAAGGGGATACGCCGATGGAAAACGGCAACAGTTACAATTCTATCGACATTTATAATTTTACAAGAACTTTTGCACTTGATTTGAAGCTGAAAGACAAGGTAGATGCCGCGCTCGAAAAGCTGGTGATATATCATGTGGGCGACGTCACGACCCGACCCTTTCCCGACCTTGACCCCGATTATTACGTCAACAGGAGCAACGGCATATCGCTGTATTTCCCGCTGACCTTCGATAGGTCTGAAATGACGACCTATCTTGAAATCTGCCCCATTGAACAATATGCGGTATTTCTTGACACGCTCTATATGCACCTTCCCGATGTGCCGCTGGAATTCAAAAACAAAGGCAGTATCAACAAGGACGGCTTGTTTGAGGTGACGCTGACCGACGAGAGCGGGCATTATCTGAAAGAGGTCAGTATCAAGCTGTGGAAGCAGCGCAAAAAGGACAAGCTGTATACGATGTTCGGTACGCAGACGATCGACTCCTCGGATATGGAGAATATGACGGTTACGATTCCCTTCAACGGAGAATGGTATTCCCTCGGCGGTCATCTTTTGGACGCGATGGCAAAATGGAAACAGAATACCAACTATCTTACCTCTCCGATTGAACTGAACGGTGAAACAACGGCGTATAACTTTTCCTATTCCTACAACGCAGACAAAAAGCCTGTGTTTACAACAGGAACGGTCGGTATTGCTTTCGATGAAAACGGACTTGTGCAGAGAGACAGTAATTTTACAACGCTGAAAAAAGGAGATGTTGTAAAAATTACGCATGACGATGTTTACGAGGAATCGCCGGAGTTTACCGTAGATTCCGATGATATAACGGCTGAGATAATGAAGCTGGAGCCGGGTATGTACCGTTTGCAGATTATTGCGGTGGATATCAACGATCAATTCATCAGCTCCGATTACGCGGTGTATAAGATCACGAAGGACGGCGTAAAGGCGCTCGGAGTAACAAAGGCTGAATGATGTACATAATACATCTTCACAAATATAATTTTTCAGGAGGGTTTCTAAATGAAACACAAACAATCGACCGTCAAACGTCTGCTCAGCCTGCTTCTGGTTGCCGTTATGACAACAGGCGTATTGACCGCCTGCGGCGAGGACAAATCGTCCGGCGATAAGGCAACGGCGGACTCTGCTTCCGAACCTGCTCAGGCTGATGCGGACTCTGCTTCCGAGCCTGCTCAGACTGATGCGGACGCTGATGCCGCTGCCGCTGCGGACTTGGCTAACCAGCCCGCGGCAGTGTTTAGCTGCGACGTGGAAAAGGTCGTCGCTCCCAAGGAGGGTGCCGAGGTCGCGCAGACGCTGAAGCTCACCTCCAGCACGGAGATCACCGGCACAATGAGTGCGGACGACGTAACGCTCAAGGGCTCGTTCGAGAACATGAAGGTCACTGACGTCAAAAACGACGCTGAAACCATCACGCTGACCGTCAGCGGCGTGCCGTCCTTTGAAGGAGCGCCCACGCTCGGCTATGTCGGCACCATGGAATTTGCGGGCAAGTATTTTGACTCTGACAAGGTTGTTCCGGCGAACGTAGCGGTCGTCTGCATGACCGACGAAGCGAACGGCAGCAGCTACTTCTACCCGCTCTTCGATTCTGCCATTGACAAAGACGGCGCCAAAGAGCTGCACATCCTTCTCTATTCCTACAACGGTGATTTTGCGGAAGGCTTCGGCAAAGACAAAATCTCGCTCGACGGCATCCTGAAGGACTCTCAGATCGTTTCCTGTGAAAAGAAAGACAAGGAATATGAGCTTGTGCTGAATGTCAAGGCTGATCTGGATAAAACAGCGTTCGGAACCATCACGCTTGCGGCTGGCAGCCTGACCAACAACGATAAAGAGGTTTCCTACACAAGAGATTTCTCGGTTAAAACAATCGGCAGAGTGGCATATCAGAATCCGAAAGAATTCACAAAGGAACAGCTCGAACAGCTCAAGAATATCGTTCACCCGAAGAAGGACCCGAGCTTTTTGGATCAGACCTTCCCCGAGATCGGCACGCTGTTCAATCTCGGAACCTCGCTTTACGGCTACTACGGCACGGCAATGACCGCCTATAAGACGATCTATTCCATGCTCGGCGCGTTCGGCATCGTTGAGATCGAACCCAGTGCAGAGGAAAAGAGACATCAGGAGATCATGGAAGCGCTCAGCACGATCTCCAGTCAGATCGAAGCAATGCAGTATGATGTGTCGGATATTCGCGCCTACGCTGTCAGCAACAAGAGAGCGCTGGAGGATCTTACTCTCATCACCTTACAGGACAACCTTGCCCACTTCCATGAGCACTATGACGCTATGGTCCAATACACCAGCGAGATCGAAACGGCGCTGAAGGTGACCAATCACGATGCGATCGTTGCGCTCGCCGAGGAATACTATTCCGAGAACGAAACGGGCAGCGAAATGTCCGAGGCGGATACCGAAAAGGTCATCAAAGAATTCGGTGAAAAGATCTGCACCATGAAGCAGTCCAACTTCTCCACCATCGGACAAAAAATGCAGAAGGTCGAGGATGAATATAAAAAGGCGATGTCGTATATGAAGAACAACGACGCGAACCCGATCTCCCGTTATGCCCAGACGTATCAGTTCGTCGATAACTTCTCAACGACCTCTATCGTTGCCAAGGAGGCGTATGCCCTTGACCTTGACACTCAGTTTGACAGGACCCTGTCTTACCTGATGCTCCTCGGCGGCGAGGACTCGCAGGCAGAGAATATCAAATCGTTTGATGAAGCGTACTTCCCCGATGTTGTTAAGGAAGCGACAGACGCTCAGGGTCATCCCTATTTCTATCTGGCAAAAACCTACACCCGCATACTCGGCGACAGTCTCACCGACTTCTACAAGTCGTCTAAATGCGAGAAATTTGACGTTCTCCAGAAGGAAGATGTTACCGAATTCGTGAAGAGAATGCACGGCAGAACCATGGAGGAGGAGCTTAAGGAAGCCGGATTCCCGGAGAATACCTACAAGAATCAATCCACGAAATTTACCGACAAGGAGAGGTCAGAAAGCAGGCCTAATACAAACGTCCGCGGTATCGGCTTCAACTTCGAAAAGATCATGGCGAATACAAAGGGCGTTCCGTCTTACGGAAATGTCGGCGATGCGAAAAAATGGAAGAATTTATATGAATATTTATGGAGGTATGGTATATCTAATTGGGATTGGGCTCCTTTCTTTGAGGCGTGTAAAGACCCGAGCAAGGAATTTGTCGTTATAACGAACGGTGTTCTTTATAATGAAAAATCGAATAAAAACGTTGGCTGCGTCGGCTATCTGAATAAAGAAGGCGGAAGCTCCATGTACCACGACAAAAAAGGCTGGTATGCCTGTGAGCCTATGACCTACCTTGTGCGTATCACCAACTGATACAGTGTAAACCCGTAACTACCCGGTAAGAGCCGGAGCCGATAAGCATTAACCCTCATCTGTTTCCGGCAACGCTGCTTTTGCAGACGACTGATATGATCCTCTCTGCGGCGGTGACCATCGTCCCCGCCGCAGAGAGTTTCTTTGATAATATTGCATAGCGCCGCAAATTCATATATTCTCAGTGCTTTGCGGCATTATGCAATGTTATTATCATTTGCGTTAATGATAACATGATATCTGCGGCAGCGGAAAGCTTGTTGCAACGGGTACCAAGAACACCGCAGGCATCGACGGCTGCCGCAAGAACGCTAAGACAGGCGGCGATATTGCGGATGCCTACAGCCCGCTGACCTATTGCTATAAGGCGCTGGATTCAGACAACACAAAGCTCGTCAACACCGTCAAGGCGTTATATAATTATCACCTTGCGGCGCATGAATACCTTTGATCGGAAGTGACCAACTATGAAAACATTAGTCAAAATAAGCGAAATCATCGGCAAATATATGGCTTTGATCGTATTGGCAGTGGCAGCGCTCGCCCTGTTCGTGCCGCAATCCTCGCTGTGGATACAAACCTCTTGGGTCAATTATCTTTTGATGATCGTGATGTTCGGCATGGGACTGACCATGAAGCCCAAGGATTTTGCCCTGATATTTAAAAGACCGAAGGATATTTTGATCGGCTGCGCAGCGCAGTTTATCATTATGCCCGCGCTCGCGTTCGGCTTGAGCAAGCTGTTTGGTCTTGATGTGGCGCTGACTGCGGGAGTAGTGCTTGTCGGCACCTGTCCGGGCGGCACGGCGAGCAACGTGATCACGTATCTGTCAAAGGGCGACGTCGCGCTGTCCGTAGGAATGACGAGCGTCAATACCCTGCTTGCGCCGCTTCTCACGCCCGCGATCACCTATCTGCTCCTGCAAACGACCGTCAGCGTTGACGTTTGGGCGATGTTTTGGAGCATTATTCAGGTTATCATCATTCCGATCGCGCTCGGCTTTATCATCAATCATTTCTTCGGAAAATTTACTGAGAAGGTGGTCGGCGTGCTGCCAATGGTTTCTACCATCGCGATTTGCCTGATCGTTGCCGCCGTTGTTTCACACAATGCCGAAAAAATTTATACCTGCGGCGCGTTGGTGCTGTGTGTTGTGATCCTTCATAATCTGCTCGGTTACGCCTGCGGCTTCGGACTTGGTAAGCTGCTGAGACTGCCTCCCGCAAAAAACAAGGCGCTCTCCATTGAGATCGGTATGCAGAATTCCGGTCTTGCCACAAGTCTCGCGGGAATCGCGTTCCCGAATCTTGCCATGGCGACCGTACCGGGCGCGATCTTTTCTGTTTGGCACAACATTTCGGGCGCGATATTATCGGGCTTTTACAGAATATGGAAAAACGAAAAATGAGTAACCTAATTATAATAACGGCACCTCATATAATTTTCTGTTGCTTATAAGCTATAAATGAGCAAATCTGAAAAATGCACAAAAATAAATAAAGACAACGACACCAAAAAGAGTTAAAATGGAGTTGCTAAACCAGCCAAAGAAACTC
>OMYD01000088.1 GCA_900315195.1 uncultured Eubacteriales bacterium
CCTCCGCAATCAGTCGATAACGCCGTTCTTCTTGAGAAGCGCCTTTACGGTGTCGGTCGGCTGTGCGCCGTTAGCGATCCACTTCTTGACTGCCTCGGCGTCAACCTTGAACTCGCTGGGGTTTTTCAGGATATCGTAGGTGCCGATCTCTTCGATGAAACGGCCGTTTCTGGGATATCTGGAATCCGCTACAACAACTCTGTAGTAAGGAGCTTTCTTTGAACCCATTCTTCTAAGTCTGATTTTTACTGCCATAATTTACACCTCATAAAAATTTTTTGTAGATTTATATTCACCAATTGCTTGGAGAACTTGTGTTTTGAGTTTGGAGTTTCGGCAACGTAACGGCCGCCACGCGGCACGAAGCGCGCCTTTGGAGAACATTTGCTGACAAATACCTTTCTGCAACGGCGTGCCAAGCATTGCTCAAAGCAAAGGAGGCTGTCTGTTGCAGAAACCTCTCCTGCAAACAAATTCCGCATTCAGAACTCCGAATTCCGAATTAATATCAGAAGGGCATTCCGTTGCCGCCCATGCCGCCCATTCCGTCCATAGGCATTCCGCCCAGACCGGGGAGCATCATTTTCTTTTTGCGCTTGCCTTTTTTGCCGCCGCGGTTCATCTGTTTTATCATCTTCTGCATCTGGTCAAGCTGCTTGATAAGGCGGTTGACTTCCTCAACGGTCCTGCCCGAGCCCGCGGCTATCCTGCGCTTGCGCGAGGGATTCATAAGGCTTGGGTTCTCCCTTTCCTCGGGAGTCATCGAAAGGATGATAGCCTGCAGCCAGTCGATCTGGCGGTCGTTGATGTCAACGTTGTCAAGCTGTTTCCCAACGCCCGGGAGCTTTGAAAGAATACCCTTTAACGGGCCCATCTTTTTAATCTGCTCAAACTGACCGAGCAGGTCGTTGAAATCAAAGCGGTTAGCCATGATTTTCTCGGCCATCTTCTCGGCTTCCTTCTGGTCGAGCTTGTTCTGCGCGTCCTCAATAAGAGTAAGCACGTCGCCCATGCCCAGAATTCGGCTTGCCATACGGTCGGGGTGGAAAACCTCAAGGTCGTCGAGCTTTTCGCCCGTACCCGCGAATTTGATCGGCTTGCCCGTGACCGCCTTGACCGACAGCGCGGCGCCGCCTCGGGTGTCGCCGTCGAGCTTGGTGAGGATTACGCCCGTGACCTCAAGCAGCTCGTTAAAGCTCTTTGCCACGTTTACGGCGTCCTGACCTGTCATTGAGTCGATTACAAGCAGGATTTCGTCGGGACTGACCTCGCCCTTGATGTCCTTGAGCTCGTTCATCAGAACCTCGTCAATGTGCAGACGGCCCGCGGTGTCGAGAATTACGATGTCGTTGCCGTAATCCTTTGCGTGCCTAACCGCCTCTTTGGCGATTTTAACGGGATTCTCGGTACCCATCTCAAATACGGGAACGCCCGCCTTTTCGCCCACAACCTTCAGCTGGTCGATAGCCGCGGGGCGGTAGATATCGCAGGCTACAAGCAGCGGTCTGCGGTTCTGCGTTTCCTTGAGCATTTTCGCGAGCTTTGCCGAATGGGTTGTTTTACCCGAGCCCTGCAAGCCGCACATCATAATGATAGTAGGCGGCTTTGATGCAAACTCAAGGCGCGCGTTTTCGCCGCCCATAAGGTTTGTCAGCTCCTCGTTTACTATTTTAATAACCATCTGCGCCGGAGTCAGGCTTTCCATAACGTCCTGACCGACAGCGCGCTCGGTGACCTTGTTGGTAAAATCCTTGGCGACCTTGTAGTTTACGTCCGCCTCAAGCAGCGCGAGCCTTACCTCACGCATTGCCTCCTTAACGTCGCTCTCACTGAGCTTGCCTTTGTTTTTCAGCTTTTTAAACGCTCTGCCGAGCTTGTCAGCAAGTCCTTCAAATGCCATAAAAACCTCTTATTCTTTAAGTCCGCCCGCCAGTGCCCGAATCTGTTCGGCAAGTTCGGCGGTTTTTTTATCGGATGAATTCTGCGCGATTTCAGCCGCCAGCCCGTCAATTTTGCTGAGCCCGTCGTCAACCTCGCGGAAGCGGCGCATAACCCCCAGCTTCTTTTCAAAGTCAAAAAGCTGCGCCTCGCCGCGCTTTATGCTGTCGCGTACGCCCTGGCGCGTTATGCCGCACTGGTCGGCAACCTCGGCAAGCGACAAATCGTCGTTGTAGTAAAGGTCGATTGTCTGCCGCACACCGGGCTTTAAAAGCTCTCCGTAAAAATCAAGCAGCAGTGAAACCTCAATGTTTTTCTCCATTGTTACAGCTCTCCTTCAAATTAAGGTGTAAAGAAAAAAGCTGTACACCTCGGCTATTATATACTATTTAATCCGAGTTGTCAAGCGGTTTGGCGTTTTTATTGTCATGTTGAACCAAGCAAGCTCTGAAGGATTGTTTTGGAGGGCAAGAATTACAAAGGATTACAAAAAACCGCGCCTTAAATTGTGCGTTTATACAAAAATGTGAAAATCTAACAGTTTTTTAAAATTTAGCAAGCAATTATGGTTAAAATATGCTATAATTATAAACTGAAGAAATAATGAGGAGTCATGCGCAACGGAACACATCATTAATATTGACAGAATGGAAAACGCTGTGGCGCTGTTTGGCAGCTTCGACAGCAATATCAAGCTTATTGAGCGCGAATTCGGCGTAAAAATCACCTGCCGCGGAAGCGAGCTGAAAATCGACGGCGACGCCGAGCAGGCGGCAAAGGCTACAACGGTTATCGAGAGCTTGCTGCAGTTTTTAAGCAGGGGCGAGGCTTTGTCGGATCAGAACGTGCGCTACTGCATTTCGCTGGTGAACTCGGGCAGCGAGGATAAAATCGAGGAGCTTGCGGGCGACTGCATATGCATTACTTCGAAGGGCAAGCCGATTAAACCTAAAACAATCGGTCAGAAGCGCTATTGCAATCTCATAGCCAAAAACACCGTCACCATAGGCGTAGGTCCTGCCGGTACGGGCAAAACCTATCTTGCCGTGGCAATGGCGGTGACGGCTTTCCGCAGCAAGCAGGTCAACCGGATTATTCTTACGCGCCCCGCTGTTGAGGCGGGCGAAAAGCTCGGCTTCCTCCCCGGAGATTTGCAGAGCAAGGTCGACCCGTATCTGCGCCCGCTTTACGACGCTCTTTTTGATATGCTGGGCGCCGAAACGTACCAGAAGTATGTCGAGCGCGGCAACATTGAGGTAGCTCCCTTGGCGTATATGCGCGGCAGAACGCTCGACGACAGCTTTATTATTCTCGACGAGGCTCAGAACACCACGCGCGAGCAGATGAAAATGTTTTTGACGCGCCTCGGCTTCAACTCTAAAATGGTAATCACGGGCGATATAACCCAAATCGACCTTCCCACAGGCGCCAGAAGCGGACTGAAGGACTGCATGAAGATCCTTAAAAACATCGAGGGCATAGGTCACTGTTACTTCGATGAAAAGGACGTTGTGCGCCACAGACTGGTTCAGGACATCATCAAGGCATACGCAAAGTTTGACTCAAATCCGAAACGTTAATATTTTTCATTAATATATCGAATTATTTAAAGAAAAGGGTGGTAACATGGCAGACAAAATCAGAGTAGTTATTACAAACAAACAAAAGACCGTTAAAATTCCCACGGGTATCCGCATGCTTGTGCGCCGCTGCTGCAACGCGGTTCTGCAGCTTGAGAAGTTTGAGGGCCCGGCGGAAATCAGCGTTACCTTTACCGATAACGTGGGTATCCGCGAGCTGAACAAGCAGTATCGCGACAAGGATATCGAAACCGACGTTTTGTCCTTCCCGATGGGCGAAAACGGCGTTTATGACATTGATATGGAAACCGGCGCAAAGATTTTGGGCGACGTTGTTATTTCCGTTGAAAAGGCGCGCGACCAGGCTGAGCTTTACGGCCACAGCTTCCAGCGCGAGATAGGCTATCTTACCGCTCACAGCGTGCTTCACCTGCTGGGCTACGACCACGTCGAAAAGCTTGAAAAGGTAAGAATGAGAGAAAAAGAAGAGCTTGTTATGGAGCAGCTCGGTCTGCCCGCGTCATCAAGCTATATCGTTGACAAGGTGTAAATGAAAAAACAGCTTCTCAGCTTTTGGTACGCGATTTACGGCATTCTGGGCGCGCTGAAAACCGAGGCGCATCTGCGCTTTCATATAGTCGCGGCGGTTTTTGCGCTCGTGTTCGCGGGTATCTGCGGATTTTCGGTTGAGCGCTTCGCAATATTGACGGTGCTTATCGGCGCTGTCATAGCGCTTGAGCTTGTCAACACCTCGATCGAGCACGCCTGCAACTCGGTAACAAGGGAATACAACGCCCAGATAAAGCTTGCAAAGGACTTGGCGGCGGCCGCGGTGCTTGTAATGGCGGCTGCTGCTATAGCGGTCGCGGCGCTGTTCTTTATCAACGCCGAATCGTGGAACAACATGCGCTCGTTTTTCGCTGCGTATCCGTTTTCGGCTGTTGTGCTCGCTATCCTTGCCCTGCTGTCGGCGGCGTTTATCGCGTTTTACGGTAAGAAGAAAAAATAATCAAAAGGGGACGCGCAATACGTCCTCTTTTATGTAGTGGGAGATTATATGAATCAAAACGATAAATCCGCTTTTGTCGCAATAGTCGGCAGACCGAATGTGGGCAAAAGCTCAATACT
>OMYD01000050.1 GCA_900315195.1 uncultured Eubacteriales bacterium
TCGGCATTGGCATCGTCGAAACAGGCTCTAATTTCAATCAGCTTGGACGAAAACAGGTGTCAATGTGTTTTTACCTTGACTTCACTTTTTCATTCAAGCAAAGTATAGGGCGAGGGAAAACTTGTCCGAATGGGAGGTTTTGAACATGTTAAATTTTTTAATCAACTTTTGTATCATTACATTTATCTGCTACGCGGTAAGCGGACCTGTTAAGGCGATCCTGTTTCCGAAGAAGCGCCGTCCGGCACGCCGTGCCCAAAAGCGCGTTGCCGCAAGCCGGGTTGAGCGCACGCAGCAGAGGCGAAAAGCGAAAATCATTGTTATTTCCCGCAAGAGGGCGGTACGCAGCAACCTGCGTGCCGCTTGATTTTTTAGCCGATTTTTGTCCCTTGTGTCAAATCGATCGCTTCGGGAGCGTAGCCGTGTTCTATATCGCTTTTTGAACCGATAAAGTATGAATCGATACTAAAGAAATTCAATTCTCCGTCTATGATGAAGGGGCGGTCTGATTCAACGTAAACAATGCAGTCCTGATCAAAATAGTTTACCGAATAGACAAATATCACACGCGCGTTAGCGGCGTCACCGGGGAAATAATATACGCCGTCAAGCTTCGGGGTTTTAAAATTGCTGTACGCGATGTTCTTCTTGAACTCAACCGATGCCGCTTCTTTAAGCTCGTCCATATGCTGCTTGCATTCAGCCTCAGTCAGCTCGGCAGGAACATCTATCTCGATATTTTCGCAGCTTTTTTCCGTGAATTCAAATTCAACTTCGCTGTTATCTTCCGAAAACGGAGTACTTTCTCCGATCGAAACAACGATTTTGTTGTTACTGATTTCCGTTGTCGCCCTTGTGTCCCTTGTCATAACAAACGACGCAAGCTTTTCGCCGCCTTTTTTTATATCCCACATGGTATTGGGATTATAGTCATATTTATCTGTTTTTCCGCGAAGTTCGACAGTATATCCGTCGATATCAATGGTGTCGTTTAATCGGATATAAAAACCATTGTTGTAGCTCTCGTCGGAATACTTCACGGTGTAGAGCTTGTCGGAAATGATTTTGTTGAGCAGGTCCAGCTTGACCGTTTCCTTTTGGGGTTCGGTTTCCGGCGATGATAACTCACCCAAGTCGTTCATCGCGCTCAAATCGTTCATCGCTCCCGCTGCAAAATCATTCAGAGCGTCCTTAACCTTTTCTTCGTCCGACTTTTCTCCGCAGCCTGTAAACAGTACGGCTGTTGAACCGACGGTTGCTACCGCCAAAATTGTTGTGATGATTCTTTTTAGTGACTTTTTCACAATAAATCTCCTTTTTCTCTTTTTATTTTATACTATTGTAAAATTTTGTCAATACCAAAACGCCGTTTTTTTCGATGTTTAGGCTTTTTTCGGCTTTGGTTTTGTTTCTGACATTTATATAACGATTTAAAAATACAAAAGGTTTTAAATTTTTTAAAAATTTTAAAAAAATTTTTTCGATCGGTGACAAACTGCGCCGGCGGTGGTATAATATATATGAAAAAGACACTTCTGGGTGCAAATTCAGGAAAGGAAGTACATTAATGAAAAAACATTTACTCGCAAAGCTCACCGCGGTAATGCTGTCCGGGCTGATTGTCTGCTCAACCTCAACCGCGCTCACCGCGGATGCCGCGGCGACCCTGAGCACGCCAAAAATCACAGGTCTGCAGATTACCGAGGACGGAATCCTTATGGAATGGAAGCCTGTCGCCGGCGCTAACGGCTACAGACTGTATTACAAAAACTCCGCAGGCGAATGGCGGCGGTTCAAGGACACAACCCAAACCTCGTACACCGACGGCGGCGTTGCAATCGGCAGGACCGAAACCTATACCATCCGCACGCTCGACGCCAACGGAAACCCCAACAGCGACTACAAAGCTGACGGCTGGTCAATCGTCTACAAGCCGCTCGCGCCCGATATAAGAAGTCTGCGCAACACCGGCGACGGAATTGAGCTTAGCTGGAACCGAATCAAAGGCGTCAGTAAATACCGTGTGTTTTTCCGCAACTCAGCGGGCAATTGGTCGGGACTCGGCAACACAGCCTCGACAACCTTCACCGACACCAAGGTTCAGTCTGGCAGAAGCGAAACCTATACCGTACGCGGAATCAACGACTCGGGCGACTTTGTAACTCCGTACAATCCTACAGGATGGACGACCGTATACCTCGGAACACCTAAAATCACCTCAACAAAGAGCGTCAGCGACGGCATAAAAATCAACTGGACCCCCGTAAACGGCGCCTATGGCTACAGAGTTTTTTACAAAAACAGCAAAGGCGGCTGGAGCGGCATGGCAAATGTAACCTCCGCGAACTACGTCGACAAAAATGTCAACAGCGGCAGCACCTACACCTATACCGTGCGCTGCGTTGACAAAAACGGCGGCTTTACATCAGGCTACGACGCTGCGGGAGTTAAGGGCACATTTATATCCGTACCCCAAATCACGGGAATGAGCAGCACCGAGAACGGTGTAAAAATCAGCTGGAGCGCGTCAAAGGGCGCCTACGGCTACAGAGTTTTCCGCAAAAACAGCAGCGGAAACTGGGCAGGCCTTGTTAGCGTCACCTCCACCTCATATACCGACTCTGACGCAATCAGCGGAAAGAGTTATACCTACACGGTGCGCTGTGTCGATAAAAACGGCAGCTTCATCAGCGACTACAACCCTAATGGCAAAACAATAACCTATACCGCCGCGCCCGACTTTACATTGAAAAGCAAACTTGGAGGAGTCAGCATCCGCTGGAGCCCGGTTGCAGGCGCTGAAAAATATCGAGTTTTCTACCTCAATAAAAACGGAAACTGGGCAAAGCTTGCAGACACCGCAAACTGCTCTTATCTCGACAAGAAAGTAAGCGACGGCAGCACCTACACTTATACCGTGCGCTGCGTTACCGCCGACGGAAGCAAATACACAAGTCCGCATATTACCGAGGGTAAAAAAATCAAATTCACAAACCCTGAAAAAGACTTTACTTATAAGGAGAAGCAGGCGGCAGCGGTAGCCAAGGAAATACTCAGCTCCGTGCCCGACGACGCTTCCGATGAGGAAAAAATCCGGTACGCCGCAAACGCGGTCGCGTACTACAGCTCAAAGGCAACCTACACCTCCGAAGGCTCCGACTACGCCACCCCATACGGAGTTTTTGTAAAGGGCGAATATACCTGTGCAGGCTCGACCCGCGCGCTCGGTCTGCTCCTCGACTACATGGGCTACGATTGGAAGCACGCAAACGAAAACATGTGGACCCATCAGTGGTGCATTATTTATCTGAACGGTAAAACAGCCTGGGCTGACGGGCAAATCGGTATGTTCGGATATGGCGACTATCCTTATGTTGAGCTTCTGAACGGATAAACACACGCTCCAGACCGATGGTTCGGCAAGTTCCCGTAAAATTAATCAATCGGCATAAAAACAGGCCGGCTCAAAACCCTTTCCAGTTTTGAGCCGGTCACTTTATTCGGTAAACATTATTTAAATTTGAGTAAGCTGGGGGATAATAAGCGTGGCTACCGCAAAGTAAATAAGCAGCGACAGCGAGTCGCAGACCGTTGAAATAAGCGGGTTTGCCATAACCGCAGGGTCAAAGCCGATTTTCTTAGCGAGCAGCGGCAAACTTGAGCCGACGATTTTCGCCATAACAATAGTTCCCCAGATAGTAAGCGATACCGCGAGCGCGATAAGCACAGGGGCGCCTGTGCCCTCGTAGCCTCTCAGATCGAACACCAGCAGCTTAATAAAGTTAGCCACTGCAAGGGTAAGTCCGCAGAGCACCGCCACGCGGAACTCCTTCCAAAGCACCTTGAAAATGCTCTTGAACTCAATTTCGCCAAGCGACAGAGCACGGATAACCGAAACCGAAGCCTGCGAGCCGGCGTTACCACCCGAGCCCGTGATCATCGGAATAAACGACGACAATATAATAATGCGCTGTAAAACATTATCGAACGATGAAATGATCGTGCTTGTAAAAGTCGCCGATAACATAAGCACCAGCAGCCACGGCACGCGCTTTGCGTAAATTCCGAAAACGCCCGTTTTCATATACGGTTTGTCCGATGGCAGAACCGCCGCCATCTTCTCGATATCCTCGGTAGCCTCTTCCTGGATAACGTCGATTGCGTCGTCGATTGTTACAATACCGACTGTGCGCTGCTCGTTGTCAACAACAGGAAGCGCCAGGAAGTCGTAATTCGAGAACATCTGGGCAACCTTTTCCTGGTCGTCAAGGGTGTGAACGGCAATGACGTTTTCCTCCATCATGTCGCGCACAACATCGTCATCGTTGGCAAGCAGCAAATCCTTTACCGTGGTAATACCGATAAGCTTGTTGTTTTCGTCGTTGACATAGCAGGTGTAGATAGTCTCCTTGTCAACGCCCGTACGCCTGATCCGCTTAATAGCCATTTCGGCGGTCATGTCGGGCCGCAGCGAAATAAACTCGGTAGTCATAATCGAGCCCGCGCTGTCCTCGGGGTATTTAAGCAGCTCGTTAATCTGCTTGCGCATATCCTTGTCGGCAGAGCGAAGAATTCGCTTTACGACGTTGGCGGGCATTTCCTCAATAAGGTCAACCGCGTCGTCGACAAACAGCTCGTCAACTACTTCCTTCAGCTCGCTGTCCGAAAAGCCGTGAATCAAAAATTGCTGCGTGTTTTCGTCCATTTCAACAAAGGTTTCCGCCGCAAGCTCCTTGGGCAAAAGCCTGAATAAAATGGGCATTTTTTCGTCTTGAAGCTCCTCAAAAACCGCCGCTATATCATACGGCATCATGGTTATGAGAATATCCCTTAAAGTGGAAAACTTTTTCTCCTCGAGAAGCTTCTTTATGGTTTGCGTCAGTGTGACGTTTACCTGAACCATCATCTCTCCTCCTTTATTTGCGGAAAGACGAGTTCACGGGGCTATGGTTCAGATAAAAACTCTCCGATAAATTTTTATCTGAATCATAAAAGGTCGGTTGAAATGAACGCAATGTGCCGTTCATTCCTACTTCGCCCGGGAACTGCGCCTAAACTTCCGGCTGCGTCCATTAAAAATTCACCTCACTGTTTTACTGACAAATTACCGCCAGGCGGCACAGTATTATTTTATTCCAAATCCGCGCGGTTGTCAAGACGGATTATCCGGCAACGGTCGGCAAAGCCGACTATTCAAAAGGCGAGCCGGATGGAACTTCAAGTTCCCCTACTTGATTTTTTTCTATAATAATAGTATAATTGCTATGAATTAATTCGAGAGATAATTTGGAGGGCTAATATGAACGGTATTGTAAAAAAATATCTTCCGTACGCGATAGTGATTTTCGCGGTATTTATTCTGGTTCCGCTTCTGTTTCTGGAAGGCGGTCCCGTGGGCAGGTTTGCTCCTGTCGCGTTTTACTTCATTCTTCTTACAACAGCGGTTGTAACCTCGGCGGTTTACTGCGCAAAGCATGGAATCGACTTCCTGTTTACGCTGATAGCGCCTATTGCATTTATGATTACCATGATTTACAGCGGCGGCTTCCGCGTAACAAACCTGATTCTGCTGTTTGTGTATCTGATAGCGGGTATTTTCGGACAGTTCCTCGGAGACCTCGCGTTTGGCGACGAGCGCCGTAAAAAAGAGAAGCAGGAGCAGGCCGAACAGGAAAAGCTTATGCTCCGCGCAAAACGCCGCGACGAGCGGTTCCGTATGGAGCAGGAGGAACGCGCCGAGAAGCACGCGGATGAGCGCTACGACGTTGACTACGACGAGAAAAAAACAGCCTCGATTGACGACGACGATTTTGACTTTGATAAATATATGTCCGACATCGACCGCATGCTTGATGAGGACCCGCGCTACAATCCGTAAAATCAAACATTAATTTTAGGCGAGCCAAGCGGCTCGCCTTTTAAATTTATATCCCGCGTCAAACGCAGTACATATTACTATCCCACGCGGGGAAACGTGACGTTTCATCCAAGACGCGAATCAATCATTTATTATTATCAATTTTTTCGTTCCCGCGTCAAACGCAGTACAAATTACTATCCCACGCGTGGAAACGTGACGTTTCATCCAAGACGCGAATCAATCATTTATTATTATCAAATCTTTCGTTCCCGCGTCAAACGCAGTACAAATTACTATCCCACGCGGGGATATACGGATGATGTCTTAAATAGATTTTGTAATCGGGGTTCATTCCGTGTATAAGCAGCGGAAGCCTGAAAATATCCTCAAAGCGATGATACGCGGCAAAATTAAGTTTTGGCTTGAAGTCTTTCAGCGTATTCCTCATTCCCAGCAGCGTTTCGTAATCCGCGCCCTCAACATCCGCCTTTACATAGGTTACACTGCCGCCGCCCAAAATATTGTCAACCGCGTCAACCCGCGTTTCGACGCCCTTGTCGGCAACAGCGCTGTTACGGCCCGCCTTGTTGTTAAAAATAAGCGTCGTGTTTTCGCTCCATGCGCCAAGCTGCAGCAGCTCGGTATTTTCAAGCGTCGAGCAATTTTCAATAAGCTTTTTAAAATTTTTCGCGTTGGGCTCAAGCGCGATTATTTTTTTATGCGCTCCGCCCGTATATCGCAAAAACTCCTCAACCGTGTCGCCGTTATACGCTCCCAAGTCGAGGTAAACCTCATTTTTACCCAGCTTGAGAATATTATTAAACGCCTCGTCCTTGTCGGTCGTTATATGGTCGAGCAAGGCGATGTCGCCCGTGTGGTAAAACATAAGCACGTTTTCAAAAACACGGCGGGACAAATCATCGGCAAGCAGCTCATACGCCTTGTTCATATTCTCGGCATTTTTCACGATAAACTCCTCGTCAAAAACAACATCGCCGAATGCGGGCACGGGAGGCACAACCAGCCTGTGGCGAGCCGCGACATTTTTAATGGTATCGATAACGTCGGGAAGCTGACTTGCAAAGCACAGCGCTACGGTAAAATCGTCGTATTCCGCCTCCAAATCGCTCAGCTTTTTTACAACAAAGCCGTGAAAGCTCTGTCCGCGCACAAAGCCGTCGCTCGCCATTACAGCCTCGGCGCGGATTCCGCGGCGCTCAAAAGCGGCGAGCACCTTGTCGGCTCCGTCGCCCATGCCGTAAAGCACAACAGGCTTTTCCGAGTTTTTCAGTTTATTCCAGACGTTTTCTTTGTTTTGAAATATATCCTTCATAAATCCTCCGAATAAATAAAAACGCCCACCCTACTGGGTGGACACTTTTAAATGTTGGCATCTCCCTATTTTCACACCCCGTCGCCAGAGCACTATTTTCGGCACCACTGAGCTTAACTTCTGTGTTCGGTATGGGAACAGGTGGACCCTCTGTTTTGTCAACAGTTTTTTTCACATTTATTACTCAAAAGCACATTTGTACCGTTTTTCGATAAAAAACAGCAACAGCATATAAAAAAACCGACCGCTTTCGCAAAACAATATATCATCAATCGCCAAAATATCACAATTAAAAGCGCCGCCTTAACCTAAGTTTTCGGCAGCGCCTTACTAATTATTTCGCAAGAACCTCAAGAATTTCGCTTATATACATTTTGTGATACTCGTCGCCGTTGTAGTGCTTCAATACCTGGTTGCCGCCCAAAACGCTCTGCTCGTTAAGAAACTGTCCGTAAAGCTTTCTGCAGCCGAGTACAAGCCTTGCCTGCTCAAAATACGGCACGCCGTCCTCGGTGAAAATCGGCGTTAAGCCTGTTTCCTTGATCTTATTTACGTTTCTGCCGCTTTTTGAGCCGCAGAAGCTAAGCGCCTCGCGATAACTTTCATCAAAGAAGCAGATCGTAAAATACTCTCCGCGTTCAATAAACTCAAACGTATAGCGCTGAGGACGTATAAAAGTAAACGCTACGGGTTTGTTCCACATAATACCCAAACCGCCCCAGCTTACTGTCATTGTGTTAAAGCTTTCCTGATTTCCCGCAGTAACAAGACCCCAGTTGCTTCCGAAAAGCTTAAAGGGGTTGTCAAAAATTTCCTGAGGATTAATCGAGCGAAACTCTGCCATTACACCAAATCCTTTCTTTTTTCCGATAATCTCTTTTCTATATATTATAACACTTTTTGAATAATATTCAATACACTTACAAAAATATTCATTATTTTGTATATTATTGACTTTTTTATGAATATTAATGATAAATCTCAAACTTTCATTTTTGCGTTTTCTTGATTTATATGAACAAATTTGTCAATTGTATTCAGCCAAGTAACCAAAATCTCGTGATGTTTTCGGTATTTTTGTGCAAGACCTAAAAGTTGTATATTTATTCAGAAAACACTTGATTTTTTATAAAGATGTAGTATAATTGTATTCGTAACATAAATTTGTCTGGAGGAATTATCATGGCTGACAACAAAATCAAAAAAGTAGTGCTCGCCTATTCGGGCGGTTTGGACACATCCATCATCATCCCCTGGCTCAAGGAAAACTACGACAACTGCGAGGTTATCGCTGTTTCAGGCAACGTAGGTCAGGGCACCGAGCTTGACGGTCTTGAGGAAAAGGCAATTAAAACAGGCGCTTCCAAGCTCTATATCGAGGACCTCAACAAGGAATTCGTTGAGGAGTACGTATTCCCCACAATGAAGGCAGGCGCCGTGTACGAGGGCAAATACCTTCTGGGCACATCCTTTGCCCGTCCCGTAATCGCAAAGAGAATCGTTGAAATCGCAAAGGCCGAGGGCGCAGACGCAATCTGCCACGGCTGCACCGGCAAGGGCAACGACCAGGTTCGTTTTGAGCTGGCAATCAAGGCTTACGCTCCCGACATGAAAATCATCGCTCCGTGGAGAACATGGGAATTCAAGTCCCGTGAGGAAGAAATCGCATACGCGGAAGCTAAAAATATCCCCCTGAAAATCAACAGAGAAACCAACTACTCCAAGGACAAGAATCTCTGGCACCTCAGCCACGAAGGACTCGACCTTGAAGATCCCGCAAATGAGCCGATGTACAACAAAGAGGGCTTCCTCGAGATGGGCGTTTCCCCCGAACAGGCTCCCGACAAGCCCGAGTACGTCACAATCAGCTTTGAAAAGGGTATCCCCACCAAAATCAACGGCGAGGCGACCGAGTCTGTAGCCGTCATTGAAAAGCTCAACGAAATCGGCGGAAGAAACGGAATCGGCATCACCGACATCGTAGAGAACCGTCTTGTAGGCATGAAGGCTCGCGGCGTTTATGAAACACCCGGCGGCACCAATCCTCTACGCGGCTCACGACAAGCTCGAGGAAATCTGCCTTGACAAGGACACCCTTCACTACAAGAAGAACCTCGCAAACACCTTTGCCGATCTGGTATACGACGGCAAGTGGTACACACCCCTTCGTGAGGCTATGTCAGCCTTCGTTGACAGCACTCAGGAGTATGTAACGGGTGAGGTTAAGCTCAAGCTGTACAAGGGCAACATCATTGACGCGGGCGTAACCAGCCCCTACAGCCTCTATGATGAGGAAATCGCTACCTTTGACGAGGACGAGGTTTACGATCAGAACGACAGCGCAGGCTTCATCAACCTGTTCGGCCTCCCCATCAAGGTTCGCGCTAAAAAGGGTTTGATTAAATAATCAAAGGTTAAAAGTAACCGATTTTCGGGCAGGGGGAATACCCCTGCCCATATAGTGTTTAATAGGGGTATCTTTTTTCTGTCCGAATTTTGTTTTTCGGCTGATTTTTATGCCCGTAATTATATTATCCACTTAAATACGGAGGTAAAAAATGCAGCTTTGGAAAGGCAGATTTAAAAAAGAACTTTCAAAAACCACCAACGACTTCAATTCTTCGATCCCCTTTGACAGCCGCATGTATAAAGAGGACATCGAGGGCAGCATTGCCCACGCGACTATGTTGGGAAAATGCGGCATCATCAGCGAGGAAAGCAGCGACGACATCATTCAGGGCTTAAAGGGTATACTTGCCGACATCGAATCGGGCGCACTTAAAATCGACATGGAGGCGGAGGATATCCACACCTTCATCGAGGGCGAGCTGACAAAGCGCATAGGCGACAACGGAAAGCGGCTTCACACCTCGCGCAGCCGCAACGACCAGGTCGCGCTTGATGTAAAGCTCTACCTCAAAAAAGAGGTCGTCAACGTCAAAAACCTTGTTGTTGACCTGATTAAGGTAATCGCTGATAAAGCGGAGCAGTACAGCGAAACCGTAATGCCGGGCTACACCCACCTTCAAAGGGCGCAGCCCATCGTATTCGGTCACCATCTTCTCGCGTACGGCGAAATGCTGCTCAGAGACGTTTCCCGCTTGGAGGACTGCCTTAAAAGAATGGACGAAATGCCTCTCGGCTCCTGCGCGCTGGCTGGCACTACCTACCCCATCGACAGAACAATCACCGCCGGGCTTCTCGGCTTTGACAGAATAACAAACAACTCGCTCGACGGCGTTTC
This sequence comes from uncultured Eubacteriales bacterium, assembly GCA_900315195.1. Taxonomy (GTDB): domain Bacteria; phylum Bacillota; class Clostridia; order Oscillospirales; family Acutalibacteraceae; genus Ruminococcoides. The sequence continues at coordinate 10,438 of OMYD01000050.1, forward strand.
AGACCGCGACTTCTGTATTGAGTTCGCGTCGGTGCTGTCTATCATCATGGTTCACCTAAGCCGCTTTTCCGAGGAAATCATCATGTGGTGCAGCTGGGAATTCAAGTTCGTTGAGCTTGACGACGCTTTCTCCACAGGCTCCTCGATAATGCCGCAGAAAAAGAATCCCGACATCGCCGAGCTGGTGCGCGGCAAAAGCGGAAGAGTGTTCGGAGACACCATGACCCTGCTGACCGTAATGAAGGGTATCGCCCTGGCGTACAACAAGGACATGCAGGAGGACAAGGAAGCTATTTTTGACGCTGTTGACACCGTTAAAATGTGCCTTACCGCCTTTACGCCGATGCTCGACACCATGCGCGTAATCCCCGAAAACATGCGCAAAGCGGCTGCAGGCGGCTTTATAAACGCCACCGACTGCGCCGACTGGCTGACAAAGAACGGCGTTCCGTTCCGCGACGCTTACAAGGCGACGGGCGAGCTGGTTGCGCGCTGCATTGAGCTGGGCACTGATCTTGAAAATCTTCCTCTTGACGAATACAAAGCTGTCTGCGACGTATTCACCGAGGATGTATATAACGCGATTTCCCTTGAAAAATGCGTTTCAACGCGCACCGCGTTCGGCGGCCCCGCGCCTCAATTGGTAAAAGCGCAGGCACAGCGCGTAAAGGAAATTGCAGAGAATTTGTAAACGCGACAGAACGCAATGATAAAAACATAAAACGCAAGAGTTTGCGTTTGCCTGATTATGATTACAGTCAAAACGGCGCGTACTACGTTACCATATGCACCCACAACAGAGAAGCTCTGTTCGGAAGGGTTTCTTACGCAGGGGCGCACCCATGTGTGCGCCTAAACGCGGCAGGTGTAATGATCAGGAATAAGCTCTTTTCTCTCGAAGAAAGGTTTGAGGGAGTAAGAATTGATTATCACTGCATTATGCCTAACCATATTCATTTTGTGCTCATCAAAGAGGGCGCACACACGGGTGCGCCCCTACACGAAATAATTAAATGGTATAAAACTCAAACGACAAATAATTATATCAAGCTTGTAAAGCAGAATGTTTTGCCGCCGTTTAACAGGCATGTTTGGCAAAGAAATAATTATGAACACGTTATCAGAGGCGAAAGGGATTTAAATGAAATAAGAAGCTATATTGAAAACAATCCCGCTAAATGGTTCTTTGATAATTATTTTCAAAAGTAAGGAATGATAACATGATAAAAGCAGGAATCGTAGGCGCCACAGGCTACGCGGGCGCGGAGCTTGTTCGTTTGCTCACAGCTCACCCCGAAGCGGAAATCGCCGCAATCAGCTCGGTTTCCTTTGAGGGACAAAAGCTAAGCGACGTTTACCCCGCCTACACCTTTTTAAACGATATGATATGCGAAAATCAGGAGGCTGTCGTTGAAAAGAGCGACGTAATTTTCGCGGCGCTTCCTCACGGTCTTTCCCAGGAGCTCGCCGCTAAGTGCATCGGCGCTGACAAGGCATTCATCGACCTCGGCGCGGATTTCCGCCTCGAGAGCGAGGACGAATATACCGAATGGTACGGCGGCACTTATCTTGACAAAGCGCTTCACAAAGAGAGCGTCTACGGACTTCCTGAGTTTTTCCGCGACAAAATCAAGGGCAAGCGCCTTATCGCTAATCCCGGCTGCTACACAACCTGTTCGCCTCTGGCAATCGCGCCCGCGATAGCAAACGGACTTATCAGTACAAAGGGCATTATCTGCGACTGCAAAAGCGGCGTAACCGGCGCCGGCAGAAAGCCTACTCAGGGTAACCATTTTCCCGAGCTTAACGAGGGCTTCCACGCCTACAAGGTGGCAAGTCACCGCCACACCCCCGAAATCGAGCAGACTCTTTCAAAGCTCAGCGGCGAGGATGTGACAATCACCTTTGTGCCACATCTGCTCCCCGTAAACCGCGGCATTCTCGCTACAGTTTATGCCGATATCAAGGACGGCGTTACCTTTGAGGAAATACGCAAAGCGTACGAGGACTACTACAAAGACGAGTTCTTTGTACGCCTGCTCGAAGACGGCAAGTGCGCCGATATTCACAACGTGCGCTATTCAAATTTCTGTGACGTTTCAATCCACCATGACAAGCGCGCCGGTAAACTTGTAGCCTGCGCGGCGATCGACAACATGGTAAAGGGCGCGGCAGGTCAGGCGATCCAGAACATGAACATCATTTTCGGCCTGGACGAAAAAACAGGACTTGTTATTGTACCGCCTGCATTTTAGGAACGTGACGTTCTATCCAAAGCCGGGAACGTGACGTTCCATCCAAAGCCGCCTTTGGATAAATTTATTTATCATAAAAGTTTCTGCAACGGCGTGTCATTTCTTGCAAGTACGGAAAGGTAGTTAAATACAACCGTTAAATATGGCGCGCAGCTCTATATTATTATATTTAGGTATCTATCATGAACAACTACACCTTCATCAACGGCGGCGTAACTTCGCCGCAAGGCTTTACCGCCAACGGAATTTGCGCAGGCGTAAAGCAGGCGACCTCCGCCGCAATTACCAAAGCAATAAAGGCAAACGACTCCTCGGTCATTCCGAACGGCAAACGTGACCTGGCGCTTATCGCGTGTGACAAGCCCTGCTCGGCAGCGGCGATCTTCACAAAGAACCTCGTAAAATCCGACACAATCTACGTCACGCAAAAGCACCTTGAAAACGGTGTTGCTCAAGCCGTAATTGTCAACTCGGGCAACGCCAACGCCTGCAATCCCGACGGCTATGAAAAAGCAGAAGCAATGGCTAAGCTCGCGGCAGACGCTCTGGGAATTGACGAAAACGACGTAATCGTAGCCTCCACAGGCGTAATAGGCCAACCCCTTCCTTTGGCTCCTATCGAAAGCGGCGTAAACGCGCTGAAGGACATTCTCTCCAAGGACGGCGGCACAAACGCGGCTGAAGCCATAATGACGACCGACACCGTCAAAAAGGAATGGGCGGTTCAGACCGTAATTGACGGCAAAACCGTAACCATCGGCGGCATAGCCAAGGGCAGCGGAATGATTCACATAAACATGGGCACGACGCTGTCGTTTGTCACCACCGACGCGGCAATCTCCGCCCAAATGCTGCACTCGGCGCTTATTGAGGCCGCAGACGTGAGCTATAACATGGTAAGCGTTGACGGCGACACCTCAACCAACGATACATTAGCTATCCTTGCCTCGGGTTACGCGGGCAACGCGGAAATCACCGAGAAAAACGAGGACTACAAAATCTTCCTTCAGGCTCTTACCGCGGCGTTTAAAAAGGTAGCAAGGCTGCTCGCCTCCGACGGTGAAGGCGCCACAAAGCTTCTTGTCTGCAACGTAAGCGGCGCGGCTGACGAAAAAGCGGCTAAAACAATCGCCAAAAGCGTAATCTGCTCAAGCCTTGTAAAGGCGGCTATGTTCGGCGCGGACGCAAACTGCGGAAGAATCCTCTGCGCAATCGGCTACAGCGGCGCTCAGGTCAACGACGTTAAAAAAATCGACGTTTTATATAAATCCTCTGCGGGCGAAATCCTGGTCTGTCAAAACGGCTGCGGACTCGCGTTTGACGAGGAAAAGGCTGAAAAAATCCTTTTGGAAAACGAAATTGAAATCATTATCACGCTTGGCGACGGCGCTTCAACCGCCGAAGCCTACGGTTGCGACCTCACATACGATTACGTAAAAATCAACGGCGACTACCGCACATGACCGCTCAGCTAAAAAGGAAACCTAACCGACTTAAAACTTTGATTACTCGCAACCCGGCGCATATTTTATCACCATTTGTTCTACGCACAAAAATGGATGTTTTGGGAATTAGGGGCGAGCATTGCTCGCCCGAAGTCGACAACACATCTTTCAGAATGCGGAAAGGTTATAGAGAAAAAAATTAAAGATATTGAAAAGCGGTATCAGTACATCAAAGTTATAAATTATACCATTATGCCAAATCACATTCACCTGCTTCTAACGCATTACTACGACGACAGAAGGCGAACACCTGATATATCAAGAGTTATACAACAATTTAAAGGCGTGGTAACAAAAGCTTTTGGCGTTTCTGTTTGGCAAAAATCATTTCATGACCGCATTACACGAAACGAATCTGAGTTTAGAAAAATCTATGAATATATTGACAACAATCCCATGAAATGGAAAGAGGATTGTTTTTATATCAAATTCTAAAAATGGAGTAAAAACTATGGACGTTAAAAAAAGGGCAAAGGTTTTAATCCAGGCAATGCCTTATATAAAGAAATGGTCGGGCGAGACCATCGTTGTAAAATACGGCGGCAACGCCATGATCAACGAGGACTTAAAATCCGCTGTTATGAGCGATTTGGTGCTCATGCAGCTAATCGGCATCAACGTTGTTCTCGTTCACGGCGGCGGACCAGAAATCAACGCTATGTTAAAGGCAATCGGCAAGGAAAGCAAATTTGAGAACGGAATGCGCGTTACCGATCAGGAGACGATCGACATTGTTCAGATGGTTCTCGCCGGAAAGGTAAACAAAAGCCTTGTTCAGCTTCTTGAAAGCCACGGCGGCAGAGCTCTCGGCCTTTGCGGACTCGACGGCAAAATGCTTATGGCAGATAAGCTTGTAGAGGGCGCGGCTGATTTGGGCTTTGTGGGCGAAATCCGCGAGGTTAATCCCGAGCCGCTTCAAAACGCCATGAAGGACGGTTATCTTCCGATCGTCGCCACCGTTGCGGGCGGTTATGACGGAAATGTTTACAATATCAACGCCGATCTCGCCGCGGCTCAGATTGCGGCTAAGCTCGGAGCCAAAAAGCTGATTCTCATGACCGACATCCGCGGTCTTCTCCGCGATGTAAACGACGACGAAAGTCTTATCCCCGTTGTAAATGTCAGCGAGGTTCCCATGCTCAAGCGCGACGGAATAATAAAAGGCGGCATGATCCCCAAAATTGACTGCTGTGTTGAGGCGGTGCGCAACGGCGTGAACCGCGCCCATATAATCGACGGCAGACTTGAGCATTCAATCCTCCTTGAGCTCTTCAGCGACGAAGGCATAGGCACAATGTTCTACTGAAACGTGACGTTTCATCCAAAGCCGCCTTTGGTAAACATGATATAACTGATACGTTTCTGAAACGGCGTGCCCGTTCTCGCGGGTTGGGAAGTTTTATTATCAAACGTTTGATTAGCGACAAAAATCACATTAATTAAAGCGAGGTGTCCGCATGATAACCATACGGCCAATGACAATTGAAGACTACGACGAAATATTCGCTATGTGGCAAATCACCAGCAAACGCGCTCTTTCCTCCGCTGACGAACGCCCGCAAATCGAGCGGTACCTCAAGCGCAACGAGGGTCTGTCGCAGGTTGCGGTCATCGACGGAAAAATCGTCGGAACCGTGCTTGCGGGTCACGACGGCAGACGCGGCTTTATTCACCATATGGCGGTGCTTCCCGAGTTTCGCCGAAGACACATCGGCCACGCCCTCGCCGAAAAAGCCATTGAAAAAATCAAAGCCGAGGGCATTGAAAAAACACATATATTCTGCTACCGGGACAACGAAACAGGACAAAAGTTCTGGAGCGATTTCGGTTTTGTAAAACGCGACGACATATTTGACTTCAGCTATCAGTAATCGCGTTTAAATCAGAAAAGAGGGGTAAAATTGAACACGAAGGAAAAAGACTTAAAATATATAATGCACACCTACGGCCGCTACGACGTTGCCTTAAAAAGCGGCAAGGGCGCCACAGCCTACGACGAGGACGGCAAGCGCTACATCGACGTAAGCTCGGGAATCGGCGTAAACTCTCTCGGGTACTGCGACGAGGGCTGGGTTCAGGCTGTATCACAGCAGGCAGGCACCATCCAGCACATGTCAAACTACTTTTACAGCTCACAGGCAAGCGACCTCGCTGAAAAGCTCTGCTCGCTTACAGGACTTGCCAAGGTCTGCTTCGGCAACAGCGGCGCCGAGGCAAACGAATGCGCAATAAAAATCGCGCGTAAATACAGTTTTGACAAATACGGCGCCGAGCGCAACGAAATAATCACGCTCAAAAACTCATTCCACGGAAGAACCGTCACCACCCTTTCGGCGACGGGTCAGGATGTTTTCCACAACTTCTTCTTCCCGTTTACACAGGGCTTTAAATACGCCGAGCCGAATAATCTCGACGACGTAAAGAACAATATCGACGAAAAGACCTGCGCTGTTATGCTTGAGGTCGTACAGGGCGAGGGAGGCGTAAACATCCTCGACAAGGATTTTGTCAAAGGTATAGCCGACATCTGCTCACAGAGCGACATCCTGCTTATTATCGACGAGGTTCAGACAGGCGTGGGCAGAACCGGAAAGCTGTTCGCTTACGAGCACTACGGCGTAAATCCCGATTTAGTCACCGTAGCCAAGGGCATCGGCGGCGGACTGCCCATAGGAATCTGCTTGTGCGGCGAAAAGCTCAAGGACGTAATGTCGCCCTCAACCCACGGCACCACCTTCGGCGCGAATCCCGTGGTATGCGCCGGCGCGAACTATGTTCTCGGCAGGGTTTCCGACGAGGCTTTCCTCAGCGAAGTTGAAAAAAAAGGAGCCTATCTTGAAGAAAAACTCCTTAAAATCGACGGCGTTAAAAATGTGCGCCGCCTTGGACTCATGGTCGGAATTGAAATTGAAGAAGACGCTCACGACATAGCGGCAAAATGCGTCGCAAGCGGCTTACTGATTATTACCGCAAAAGATCTGCTCAGAATGTTGCCTCCCCTTACAATCACAACAGCTGAGCTTGACGAAGCGGTCAGCATACTGGAAAAAACATTAAAGGAGAATTAACAATGAAACATCTGCTAAAGCTTGAAGACTGGTCAACCGAGGAAATAATCCACACCCTAAACCTTGCCGATCAGCTTAAATACGAGCAAAAACACGGAATCGAGCACAAGCTGCTCAAGGGCAAAACCCTGGGCATGATTTTTGAAAAATCAAGCACCCGTACCCGCGTATCATTCGAAGTCGGCATGACACAGCTGGGCGGTTATCCCCTGTTTCTCAGCTCAAACGACCTGCAAATCGGCAGGGGCGAGCCCGTTGAGGATACAGCCCGCGTTCTGTCGCGTTTTATCGACGCAATCATGATCCGCACCTTTGCCCAGAGCGAGGTCGAGGATCTTGCAAAATACGGCTCAATCCCGATCATCAACGGTCTTACCGACTACTGCCATCCCTGCCAGGTTCTCGCCGACTTAATGACAATCCGCGAGTTCAAAGGCAAGCTCGAGGGACTTAAAATGTGCTTTATCGGTGACGGCAACAACATGCTCAACTCCCTTGCTGTAGGCGCTCTGCGCACAGGTATGTCGTTCTCGGCGGCGTGCCCCGACGGCTATTTCCCACCCGAGCATATCATGGAGTTCGGCAAGCAGTTCGGCGACAAGTTCCAAATCGTAAACGACCCGATGGAGGCTGCCAAGGACGCGGACGTTATCTATACCGACGTTTGGGCTTCGATGGGACAGGAAGAGGAAAAGAAGGCGCGCAAAGCCGTATTCGCCGGCGTTTATCAGGTAAACGACGAGCTGATGTCCGTCACAAACGACGAGTGCATGGTACTCCACTGCCTGCCTGCTCACCGCGGCGAGGAAATCACCGCCGAGGTATTTGAGGCTCACGCAAACGAAATCTTTGAGGAAGCCGAAAACCGCCTCCACGCTCAGAAAGCCGTTCTTGTTGAGTGCCTGCTCGACAAAAAGGACGAGGACGCTATTTGATATTTCAGAAGATTTAAAAAAGGGCTGTCGCCAATCGAAAGATTTGACGACAACCTTTATTCTTTGGCGATAAATATAACAAAAGGGATTTATGGCACGGCTAAAATAAACCGTTGGTTTAGTTATACTCAGTATGTTTTGAAAATTAAAAAATGCGTTTCTTGACGTTTTCCGTATACCCGTTTTATTATATTATCATAACATCATCAGTAAGGAGAGATACCATGAAAAAGATATTGGCGTTATTATTGGTCGGAATTATGACGGCGACCGCATTTGCCGGATGCGGCTCAGCGCCGGAAGAAAGCTCCTCATCCGCAGCAGCGGATACCTCAGCCACCGAACAAACGGAACCCCAGACAACACAGGAGCCGATTGCCGATAGTGTCAAACAGCAGCTTGATCAGGCTCTGTCAAAACAGGAGTTCAAGGGCGTGACGCAGATTATGCGCGGCGATGCGGTGATTTATCAGTACACTGAAGGCAACGACGACAACGCACAGCCAATGACGATTGACGCTTCTCTGCCGATCGGTTCGGTGTCAAAACAGTTCTGCGCCGCCGCCGTAATGCTCCTTTGCGACCGGGGAAAGCTGAGTGTGGAAGATACGCTTGATAAGTTTTATTCAGATTACAAATACGGTAAAAAATTAACCATCAAAAATCTGCTTAACATGAGTTCCGGAATTCCCGACTATTACGGCATGTTTATGGATGGCTCAAAGCTTGGCGCGGTTGAAGCGGAAAATATCAAAAAAATAAAGGAAGTACTCTTCGCCGAAGAGCCTGGTTTTGAGCCGGGAGACGACTATGAGTATTCCAACTCCAACTACTTCCTGCTTGCCGATATCATTGAACAGGTCAGCGGAGGTTCTTATCACGATTTTGTTCAGAAAAACATTTTTGACCCGCTGGAAATGATCCACACCGGCTTTGTGGAAAAGATAAAAGACAACCCCGAATGGGCGTCGGCACTTTCCAAAACGGAATTGATGAACGAGACGAACTGCCCGGGGCTGGCAAAGGGCGCGGGAGACATTGTTTCAAACGCCGCCGATATGGGCAAATGGATGCACGGGCTCAGCGGCGGAAAGGTAATTTCGTCCGAAAGCTATAAAAAAATGACAGAGGAAGTCAATCCAAACAGCTATGAAGATTACTGCTATGGTTTATGCAAAATGCCGCACGACGGCGTCGGTCATGTCGGACAGATCCCGCCACACTTCGGCGCGGTGGATTATTTCAATACCGAGAAAAACATTTACCTGTTTGCCGCGTCAAACGACCCGCGCGGAAGCTCGTTCGTGCAGCAGCTCCCGCAGACGCTTCTGGATATCCTGATAGGTGAACCTAATACCTAATAAAACTTTGACCGGGCAACCTTTTCGGATTGCCCGGTCATTTTCATTTTAATGGAAAGTAAATTTATAAACGTTTGTGAAAATCAATACTTTCCAACCCTATGCGCAAGCGTGACGTTTGATCCATGACGCGCAAGCGTGACGCTTGATCCATGACGCGAATCTGACGTTTGATATTAACAAACCTTATATTCCCGCGGGTTAAGACGCGCCGTTGTATCAAATTTTCCAATTAACCCGACTTTTCCAAAGGCGCGCTGGATAAAACGTCACGTTTTTAGCCGTTGTAGGAGTAGTTAGGAGCTTCTTTTGTGATCTGGATATCGTGCGGATGGCTCTCTCTCAGACCCGCGCCTGAGATATGAACGAACTTAGCCTTTTCGTGCAGCTCGGTAATTGTAGCGCATCCTGTGTAGCCCATGCCTGCCTTTAGGCCGCCCATAAGCTGATAAACCGTGTCGGAGAGCAGTCCCTTGTAAGGAACGCGTCCCTCAACGCCCTCGGGAACGAACTTGCGGTTGCTCGCCTGAAAGTAACGGTCGGCGCTGCCCTTGCCCATAGCGCCGAGACTGCCCATACCGCGGTAAACCTTAAACTGTCTGCCCTGATAGATCTCTTTATCTCCGGGGCTTTCCTCACAGCCCGCAACAAGCGAACCTACCATAACAACGCTGCCGCCCGCGGCAAGCGCCTTAACGATATCACCGCTGTACTTGATACCGCCGTCGGCAATAACGGGGATACCGTACTTTGAGGCCTCGCAAGCGGCGTCGTAAATAGCGGTGATCTGCGGAACGCCTATGCCCGCAACGATTCTTGTTGTACAGATAGATCCGGGGCCGATACCAACCTTAACAGCGTCAGCGCCAGCCTCAATCAGAGCCTTTGCGGCCTCTGCCGTTGCGATATTTCCCGCAACTAGAGGAAGGTCGGGATACGCCTTTTTAACCTTGGCAACCGAGTTGATTACGTTTGAGTTGTGGCCGTGAGCGGAGTCGAGAACAACAACGTCAACGCCCGACTCAATAAGAGCGGCAACTCTGTCAAGAACGTCAGCTGTAGCGCCGATAGCCGCGCCGCAGAGCAGTCTGCCCTTGTCGTCACGCGCGGAGTTGGGATACTGAACGCTCTTTTCAATATCCTTAATTGTAATAAGTCCTTTAAGCGAACCGTCATCGCCCACAATCGGGAGCTTTTCAATTTTATGATGGCGGAGTATTTCCTGTGCCTGCCGCATTGTAGTGCCGACAGGAGCGGTTACAAGGTGCTCGTGAGTCATTACCTCGGAAATCGGCTGACTAAAGTCCTTTGCGGTCATAAAGCGAAGGTCGCGGTTAGTGATAATGCCTACAAGCTTTCCGTCGCGGCAAATCGGCACACCCGAAATCTTGTATTTACCCATAAGCGCGTCGGCGTCGCGTACGGTGTTTTCGGGTGAAAGGAAAAACGGATTAACAATAACGCCGTTCTCGCTTCTCTTAACCCTGTCGACCATATCTGCCTGTTTTGCGATAGACATATTCTTGTGAATGATGCCCACGCCGCCCTCACGAGCAATGGCGATAGCCATAGCGGTCTCGGTAACGGTATCCATAGCCGCTGTCATGAGAGGTGTGTTAAGTTTGATTGTTTTTGTCAGGTTGGTTGTGACGTTAACATTCTTTGGCTCAACGTTACTCTCCCCCGGAATCAGAAGGACATCGTCAAATGTCAGTCCCTCTTTGCCGAATTTTGAATCAAAATTGGTATTCAGCATACTACTCCTCCATTCTCATCATTTAATTTATCCTTTATTATAACAAATTGTTTGACTCTTATCAACAGCTTTTTTGCATTTCATCGGTTATTTTTCGTTTTTTTTTCGCACTGCTTATTCGTCAAAATTATTGTTGACTTTTTTTGTGTAAAATACTACAATATTAGCAATGAAATTTTATAAAGAGGTATTATATGAAAAGATTATTCATAAAAATAACCTGTGCGGCTCTTGCTGTTTTATCTGCTGTTTCCCTGACGGCGTGCTCAGGCGACAGCTCAAGCAAAAAAGAGTCCTCAACCGCATCCGCTCAAACTCAGACTACCGTGTCTCAAACTACCGTGCCTCAGACTACCTCCGCAAAGGATTTAAAAAAGGAAACCGACCTTAAAAAACTCCACGTGCCCGACACAACAAAGGATCAGTTCGCGGGCTACTGGAAAATCACCGAAGGCAGCGGCTCTCAGCTCAAAAGCTTCACATTTTGTTTTTACGGCAATCAAAAATCATATATGCTAATCGGCACAATGGGCTACTTTGGCACATATAAACTAGAAGAAAAGGACGGCAAACCGATATTCAGCTCAAAATTACCCTTTGGACTGGACGGCGACTACACCTACGAATTTAACAAAGAGCGCACAAGCGTAGTGCTGACCAATATCTCCGACAAATCGAAATCTACCATGGAGCGTCAGGAAAACTTCAACAGCATTCCTAAACCTGACGAAAATCCAACCGTTGACGAGGCTATTATCGGTGCGTGGAAAGATGATACGGGAGCATATCTGTATTTTGGCAGCGACGGTATTATGTATACCAATCAGGTAGGCGTAAACTTTTCTTTCTACACCTATTCCGCAAAAGACGGCAAAATCAGCCAAACCTATACCATGAAAGAAGAAACAACCGAGGAAGCAACGTACAGCTTTGACGGAGAAAAGTTCCTTTACAACAACTACGAATACCAAAGGATTTCTGCCGACGAATTGGTATAAGGCAGCGTGCAGCGTGACGCTGCACTCACTCCGCCTATGTAAAGCTCGGCTTTATCGGAAACTGCGGCACAACGGCGGGGATAAAATATTGCAATTATCTATAATGTAAAAACAGCGTGCGGTTCATTGCCTTGACCGCACGCTGCTTTTATTTTGGTACAACAGAAATTTCTGTAAATCCGCAATTTGCCGTATACCACGGAGAATTATTACGATAAACTGTAAAAACAAGTTGTTTACAACCATACACGCTAATGCTATGTTCTGTGGGGAGATCACCCATTTTCGCTGAAAAATGTTCTGCCAATTCACCATCCGTATAAATGGCAACTTCTGCATTTTTATCGCTAGACTCTTCTACAATTCCAAAAACAAAACGTAATTCTGAATATTTTTCATCTAAGTTAAAATATGTTCCATTTTCATCAAAAGGATTTTCGCCTTCTCCTTGGCACATGAAACCGTGTGAGTACTCTTCTCCACCCATGCTTATGATTTCTTTATATATTTTTTTATCATCCTGCTCCTGATTAGATAATTTTTTTGGGTTTTCTTCCGTAACATACACTGTTTCATATACAACTACTGTTTCAGGCGGCTGTTGTGTGCTTATTTCATTATTTCCGGATGAACATGAGCAGAGTATAATTCCGATTGACAGCAATAAAACCAATGTAATTATTTTTGTTTTTTTTATAATATCTCCTTATATGCTTTTTCTAGTTTGTTCTATTATTTGCTTTTGCCCACTCAACCCTTTGAAGAATCTCACAAGCTGCCTGTTCGCTTTCTTCTAACAGCAACTTAAAACTTCCGGTTGATGTAAATATACATATTGCCGAACCCTTTACTATTACGGACATAATTTCCTGATATTTACAACAGAAACTTATGTTTCCGAAATAATTAGGTGTTCCTCCTGTTCCGTATATTCCCTCTTTCGAAAGAAACAACTCTGTATTTGAAACAGCCCTGAGTTTTATCAAGTTTAGAATATAAAGAACAAAAAAATGTACAATAAAAATGATAAACCAAGTTTTTAAATTATTTAGTGATTCTTTTTCGGACATTCGTTCATTTTCTTTCCACACGTCTATATTTAATACTAAAATTGATAAAACAACCATCATTGCAACACACAATAAGCATATGATTACTCCTCCTATCATCCTTCCGACTGAATGATTAACTCTAATATCCGCACCGGAGTAGTTAACACTTCTGTTAACCGGCATTACAACTTCTTCCGTTTTTTTACCGCATCGAGGGCAAAATTTTAAATTCTCGGGTATAATATTTCCGCATTTTTCACAATACATAAACACACTTTCTTTCCTTATACTATTATAGTACTTATAAGTACTATAATAGTAATATACCACTAAAATATGATAAAGTCAATAGTATTAATAAGTACTATTGAGGTGAATTTATGTATTTTAAACGACTGCGCGATATGCGAGAGGATAACGATTTAAAACAAGCTGATATTGCCGAATATCTGGGTATAGCTCAAACTGTGTACTCACGCTACGAACGCGGCTTTCAAACCATTCCGGTTGAACATCTGTTAAAGCTGGCTGACTATTATAATGTAAGCACCGACTACCTACTCGGGAGAACAGATAATAACAAACAATAACAGCGTGCGATTCAATCTATCGCACGCTGTTTTCGTATTATCTCATAATAATTCCGCATTAATTAACTGTACTCTTTCAGCTTCCATTCGTTCTTCAGGCTGTCGGTAATCGGGAATACCCTGAACAGCATAATGTTGTTTTTGCTGTCGTTTTCATCCTCTTTTGTACTCATGTTAAAAACATAACCCTTGTACCACAGCGAATCGTCGCTTTCCGTTGTAGTTTTAAAGAAAACATCCTGCAAAACAGTTTCGCTGCTCTTTGGAAAACCGCACACAACCGCAGCCATCAGCGCGGCTTTTTCCAGAATAACATCGCTGTTTTTCTTTTCGCCGTCCATGCCCATAAACTTACTCATAGTTGTTCCGCAGCCGATATTAACAAGCTTTTGTGAGACGACCTCAACCGTCGCGGTAAAGCTGACGTCATTTTCATTATAGTACCAATACTGAATATCAACGCCGTTATCGTCCTTTGTAACACCGCCTTTTTTTCTCCAGTTTCCAAAGAAAATGCGGTCGTTTTCCTTTCGGTGATCCTTTTCGTTGTTGTAATCCGATGTAAACTCATGCAGCGTAAGATTAAACCGCTTTCCGTTGACATTAGAGCTTGCCTCAACCGCGTCGGAACGGGCATTAATGCTTGCCTCATCCGATGTTGCCGCTGTTTTCGGTTTTTCTATTTTTTTTATTCCGCTGTTGCTGCTTTCACTGTTTCCGCACGCCACCAAACTAAGCACGGTAACAAAAACGAGCAGTGCCGCTAAAAAAATTCTTAGTTTTCTCATTAAATCACCTAACAATCACGGCAACACCCTTTTTGGAATGTTGCCGCTTTTATCTATTTTTCGCTTTTATTCCTCAACCGTTTCCCGGGCGGTTTCTTCTTCCTCGCCTGTTTCGGGATTGTCCGGCTCTTCAACGTGAGGTGAGCGCGCGATTGTAACAACCTTGTCGCCCTCGCCGACCTTCATTACCGTAACACCCTTTGACGGACGCGAGCAAACGCGGATTGACTCGGCAGCGATACGGATGATAATGCCTTCCTGCGAGATCATAATAATATCGTCGTCAAGATCAACAACCTTAATGGCCGCGACTTTGCCGTACTTATCGACATGGTAGTTGATAAGACCCTTGCCGCCGCGCGACTGAATGCGGTAATCATCGGCGCTTGACAGTCTGCCGTAGCCTGTCTCACTGACAGTCAGTACCAGACCGTTTTCACGCACAACGCTCATACCCACAACCTCGTCGCCGTCTTTAAGAGTAAGCGCCTTAACGCCTCTGGCCTGTCTGCCCATGGGACGGACGTCGGTCTCGTTGAATCGGATAGCTGTACCCATGCGCGTAGCTACAATTACATTCGCGTTTCCGTCGGTCATCCTTACCCATGCAAGCTCGTCGCCCTCGTTAAGCTCAAGCGCGATAAGGCCGCCCTTGCGCGCGGTATTGTACGCGTTAAGCGCAATTCTCTTAATAATTCCGCGGCGTGTTACCATAACAAGGAACTTGTCCTCGTCAAACTCGGGCACACGAATCATCGAGGTAACCTTTTCATCGGGTGAGATAGGCAGCAGGTTAGCGATATTAAGTCCCTTTGACTGGCGTGTTCCTTCGGGAACCTCATAACATTTCAGGCGGTAAACCCTGCCCTTATCGGTAAAGAACAGAACATAGTCATGAGAGTTGATAATAAACATCTCGGTTGCTACGTCCTCCTCGCGTCTGGACATACCCGAAACGCCTCTGCCGCCTCTGCGCTGAATCTTATATGTATCAACCGCAAGGCGCTTAACATATCCGAACTGAGTAAGAGTAAGAACGCACTCCTCCTGAGGAATAAGATCCTCAATATCAACCTCGCCGCTGATTGCGCAAATCTCGGTGCGGCGCGGGTCAGCGTACTTGTTGCGGATAGCGGTAAGCTCCTCCTTAACGATCTCAAGCTTCTTGGTGTCGCTTGCAAGAATCTCATTGTATTCGGCGATTTTAGCCTTGAGGGCGGCAATTTCGTCCTCAATTTTGGCGCGCTCCATATTTGTGAGCTGTCCTAAACGCATCTGGACAATAGCGTTAGCCTGAATTTCATCCAGTCCGAAACGCTCCATCAGCGCGGCTCTGGCACTGCCCAAATCCTTGCTGCTTCTGATAATCGCTATAACCTCGTCAATAAAGTCTATGGCAATTTTCAAGCCCTCTAAAATATGGGCTCTGTCCATAGCTTTTTTCAGGTTGTACTGAGTTCTGCGGTGAATTACCTCTTCCTGGAAGTCAATGTAGCAGCGCAGCATATCCTTCAGCGTGAGGATCTTCGGCTGACCGTCAACGATAGCCAGCATAATCGCTCCGAAGGTAACCTGAAGCTGAGTGTAGCTGAACAGCTGATTGAGCACAATCTGAGCCGAAGCGTCGCGCTTAACGTCGATTTCAATATGCATTCCGTTTCTGTCGGAATGGTCCTCAATATTTGAAATGCCCTCAAGCCTTTTGTCCTTTACAAGGTTAGCGATATTTTCAATCAGGCGTGCCTTGTTGACTTTATAGGGCAGCTCGGTGACGATTATTTTATATCTGCCGTTTTTCGCCTCAACAATCTCCGTTTTGGCGCGGACGGTAATCCTGCCGCGTCCTGTAGCGTAAGCGGCGCGGATGCCGCTTCTGCCCATAATCATGCCGCCTGTCGGGAAGTCCGGGCCGGGCAGGCACTCCATAAGCTCGGGAAGCTCAGCGTCTGGGTTATCAATTAAAGCGCAGACCGCGTCAATTGTCTCTCCGAGGTTGTGGGGCGGAATTTCCGTTGCCATACCGACCGCGATACCGCTGGAGCCGTTTACAAGCAGATTTGGGAAACGGCTTGGAAGAACTGTCGGTTCCTTTAGTCTGTCGTCGTAGTTCGGAACAAAGTCAACCGTTTCCTTGTCAATATCGGTGAGCATATCCATCGAGATTTTGCTCATGCGCGCCTCGGTATATCTGTAAGCCGCGGGCGGGTCGCCGTCCACCGAACCGAAGTTTCCGTGGCCGTCAACAAGCATATATCTCATTGAAAAGTCCTGTGCCAGACGAACCATAGCGTCATAAACCGACGCGTCGCCGTGAGGGTGATACGAACCCAGCACAGAACCGACTGTGTCGGCGCACTTATGATACGGCTTTGAAGGCTCAAGACCTCTTTCATACATTGTGTAAAGAATACGTCTGTGAACGGGCTTTAAACCGTCGCGCACATCTGGAAGGGCGCGCGCTACGATAACGCTCATCGAGTAGTCAAGAAAGCTCTTGCGCATCTCATTTTGCAGGTCGACGTCTATAATTCTTTTTTCATTCAACTGTTCATCCATCGTTGTACCTCTGCTTTTCTGTTCAATGTCACATCTTTATTGTATCTTAACGTTTCCGTTCATCTTTTCATAAAGCTCGGGAAGGCGCTTTTTTATGTTGCATGGCTTAAAGGTCACGCTGTCAACGACGCCGTGCTCGGTGGTGCCGTAGCCCAGCTCCTCCTCCTTGCCGTCGTCAAGAATTCTCTTTATGGAATAAGCAAACTCAATTCTCGCCGCAGTCATGTGAATACACCATGTGCGCACAATAAGCTTGTCTTCATATAAAGCGGGCTTTCCGTAGTGGCAGGTCAGGTTAAGCACGGGAGTCATTACGCCCGCGGCTTCCATTTCTGTATAGGTGGTACCAAACATTTTGATAAAATCGGTTCTTCCGACTTCATACCAGATGGGATAGTTTGCGTGATGAGCGACACCCATTCTGTCGGTTTCCGCGTATCTGACGGTTATATAGGATTTTGAATGCATACGGTACCTCCTTATACATCGAGATTCTGTACGTATCTCGCGTTTTTCTCAATAAACTCACGTCTGGGCTCAACCTTGTCGCCCATAAGAATCGTAAATGTTTCATCCGCTTCTTCGGCGTCCGAAAGCTCAACCCGGAGCATAAGTCTTGAATCGGGATTCATTGTGGTTTCCCAAAGCTGTTCCGAATCCATCTCACCAAGACCTTTATAGCGCTGAATCTCGGTTTTGCCCTCAATTCCCGCCAAAATCTGGTCGCGCTCCAAATCGGAGTAAGCGTATTTATGCTCCTTACCCTTGGTAATTCTATAAAGCGGCGGCTGAGCGATATACACATGCCCCGCCTCAACAAGCGGCCTCATATAGCGGAAGAAGAAAGTCAGAAGCAGTGTGCGGATATGCGAGCCGTCGACATCGGCATCCGCCATGATAATTACCTTGTCATATCTGAGCTTTTCCAAATCAAACTCATCGCCGATACCAGTGCCGAGCGCGGTAATAACAGGCATGAGCTTATCGTTGCCGTAAACCTTGTCTATTCTTGCCTTCTCAACGTTGAGCATTTTACCCCACAGAGGGAGAATAGCCTGGATTCTTCTGTCGCGTCCGCCCTTTGCGGAGCCGCCCGCCGAGTCACCCTCGACTATAAATATCTCGGTTTCGCTGCTGTCGCGCGACTGACAGTCCGCAAGCTTGCCGGGGAGCTGAGCGGATTCAAGAGCGGATTTTCTTCTTACGTTTTCTCTTGCCTTTCTCGCCGCTTCTCTAGCCCTTGCCGAAGCCAATGCCTTGTCAAAAATAGCCTTGGCTACAGCGGGATTTTCCTCAAGATAAACCATCAGCTTCTCGCGCAGCAGCTTGTCAACCATAGTTCTTACTTCGGTGTTGCCGAGCTTTGCCTTGGTCTGGCCTTCAAACTGAGCCTCTTTCAGCTTAACGCTGATGATAGCCGTAATACCCTCGCGGACGTCCTCACCGCTCAAGTTCTTGTCGTTATCCTTTAGCTTGCCGAACTTGCGCGCGTAGTCGTTCATAACGTAGGTAAGAGCGCGCTTAAAGCCCTCCTCGTGAGTACCGCCGTCGGTGGTGTGAATGTTATTTGCGAAGGTAAGCAGGTTTTCGTTGTAGCTCTCGTTGTACTGCATGGCAATCTCAACGGCTACTGTGTCCTCCTCGTTCTTTGAGGCAAAGTAAATAACATCGGGATGAATAACCTCAAGGGAGCGCTTTTTATGAATATATTCAACAAAGCTCTTAATGCCGCCCTCGTAGTGGAAGTTGTTCTTTATTGTTTCATCGTCATTTCTCTCGTCGCGCAGCTCAATATTAACGCCCGCGTTAAGAAAGGCCTGTTCGCGCAGACGGCGCTCAAGAACCGAGTAATCATAAATTGTTGTCTCCTGGAAAATCTGCGGGTCTGCTTTAAATCTAACCTCGGTGCCCTTTACGTCGGATTTGCCGATTATCTCAAGCTCATTTATTATTTTTCCGCGCTCATAACGCTGAAAATACACATTTTCGCCGTCGCATACCTTGACCTCAAGCCATTCCGACAGAGCGTTTACAACGGAGGCGCCTACGCCGTGCAGACCGCCCGAAACCTTATATCCGCCGCCGCCGAACTTTCCGCCGGCGTGAAGAACGGTAAATACAACGGTTACGGCGGGCAAGCCCGTTTTGCTGTTTATTCCTACGGGAATTCCGCGTCCGTCGTCCGATACGCGGATAATATCGCCCTTTTCAATTACTACCTCAATTTTAGAGCAGTAACCCGCCAGCGCCTCGTCAATTGAGTTGTCCACAATCTCATACACAAGATGATGCAGACCGCGCGGACCTGTTGAGCCTATGTACATACCGGGACGCTTACGAACGGCCTCAAGGCCTTCCAGAACCTGAATTTCGTCAGCGCCGTATTCCTGTTCAACCTTGGTAATTTCTATTCCGTTTTCAGTTGCTTCAATATTTTCGGTCTTTTCAATTTTTTCCTGATTTTCCAAAACAAAAACCTCCGTTATTCGCCTGATTACTTATGCATTTTCGTTTTCTTTTCTTTTTTCATTTCAATATACAGCGGTAACAGCATAACTGCCGCCAGCGCAGGAATAACATTCATTATAAACAATGAGATAAAGTTTACGCTTTCAATTAATCCTATCGCAATAACATTCATTATAGCGTAAATAATAATCATTTCAAGCGCCAGTATCCAAAAGCTTTTCCGTGATATTCTGAAATTCTTTTTACAGTGATAGCACGAATCACTTTTTTTCCACATTATTTTCTTTAAATCCGAATACCTGTAAACTGTTTTACAGTGCGGACAAACAGACTGCTTCGGCAATATCTTCATTATTAAAACCTTCTGTTGCCTGAATACTTATTTGTGTCCGGCTTTACATACTCTTTTACATCGTCATCTGATTCATCATCAATATCTTCCTCTGTTTCTTCTATCGGAGGAAGATAATGTCTGCTGCGGATAATCTGACTGCCCTCAGAGTGGATTTTTTTCAAAGGAACCGAAGTTGTTCCGGCGTGATCCTCACTTACATCATCAATAACATGAACATAACTGTCGTTATCGTTACTGTCACTTTCAGAGTGCGATACAATATTCTGACTTTCCTCCTGTTCCCTTGAAGATGAACGTTCGGACTTAATCTGATTAAACAAATCCGCGTTTATTTTAAACTGCATGCTGTTTTCAAGCGATGAGTTAATCTCCTCATCAAATTCAGTCGCGGCAAGATTATCCGAATACTCCATGCCCGCTTTTTTTGCTTCCATTGATTTCTGATATTTTTTCAGAGGTTCAAGACAAACAAATTTAGGCGTAAAAAACAGAAATATTACCAAAGGAGCCGCGACAAGCAAAATTCCCATCGGATTGCTTAAAAGCTTAAATAAAAACCAAAGTCCCATTATTGCGAGCGAAATTACCGCCACAATAATAAAAACAGGTATAATCAGCTTTGAAATAACAACTCTGCTTTCCTTTCCGCAGCGCGTGCAGGTATACTGAGCCTTTCGCCTGCTGAAATAAGCATTTATATATGACATTCTTCTTCCGCAGTACGGACATCTTTGTTTTTTTCGATTCATATTCAATCCTCTTATTATCCAAATCTTCTGTTGCTTAGTGTTTTTGTAGAGAGCTGGGATATATAAACAATATTCCTGCCGTTTTCCCTGCAAACCACAAAAGAGCGCGGCAATTCGAAAGACACATTAACGACCTCGCCGTTCTTTTGTGCCGCCGCCAAAAAATCTCTTGTTTTTTTAGACACCGTGCACGCGTCAATATCAAACATAGCCACTATGCTTCTATCGTCGATTACCGTGTCCTGTCCAAGATGTAAATACATACCTTCCTCTTTATTCGGTAACGTTTCCTTTGCTTACAAAAAATACTTTTCCTTTTTTGAGCTGTTCTTTATTTGATTTTTCACAGCAGGTAATAAAAACCTGACTGTCCTTTAACTCATTAAGCAGAAAATCCTGTCTGCCGTTGTCAAGCTCCGACAGAACATCGTCAAGCAGAATTACGGGCTCCTCTCCCATTCTCTCCCTCAGCACTGCCGCCTCAGCAAGTTTTAGGGAAAGCACAGCGCTGCGCTGCTGCCCCTGAGAGGCAAACGCCTTGGCGTTTTTACCGTTAATCAGTATTTCCATATCATCTCGGTGAGGTCCCGAAAGAGTAACACCCATGTGAATATCATTTTTTCTGTTATTTGAGCACCTTAAAGCAAATTTTTCGCGTATAGTTTCAAAGCTGTCGTCGGGCTCAATGTCTTCTGTTGAAATATACCTGATACTCAGATTTTCCCTGCCGCCGGAGATTCCGCTGTGATAAAACCGGGCCTTTTCCGACAGCATTTTCATATAATCAAGCCTTTTGCGAATCAGCATTGCTCCGTAATAAAAAAGCTGCTCGTCCCAAATATCAAGCGTATCTTCAAGCGCGGGTTTTCTTAAAATATCTTTAAGCAAAGTATTGCGCTGATTAAGCATACGGTTGTACTTTGACAATATTACGGCGTTCTGAAGCTTTTCCCTGCAAATTGCGCTGTCAATAAACCTTCGCCTCTCGCCCGGACCTCTCTTAATTAAATTGAGATGTTCGGGTGAGAACACAACCGCGCAGAATTTTTCAATCAGCACCGATGCCGATTTTTTTTCAACGCCGTTTATCTTTACTGACTTTTTTCCGCCGTTAAAGCTGAGTGTAGCGTTTTGATCTCTGCCCTGACCGAAAAATTCCAAATCCAGTCTTGCAAAGCTTTTATCCCACTTGATTACATCGCTGTCCTTTGACGTTCTGAACGAATGACCGCCGCAAAACAGCCAAAGCGCCTCAAGCATATTTGTTTTTCCCTGAGCATTATCGCCGTAAATTACATTTACGCCCTCACAGGGAACAAGTTCAGAATCATCAAGATTTCTGAAATTTTTAAAAACGATTTTTCTGACTTTCAATGTTTATTCTACAACAATATCAATATCATCAAACTGCGCAGTATCGCCCGGTCTCATTTTTTTGCCGCGCATAGTGCACACCTCGTTGTTTACAAGCACCTCGCCGTTTTGAATGACAACCTTTGCCATTCCACCGGTTGAACATACTCCCGAAAGTTTAAGTAAATCCTGAAGGCGTATAAACTCACTTTCAATGTGAATTTTCTCAACCTTCATTTGCCAACCTCACGGGAACAACAATGCTTAAAAAGCTGTCGCCCTTAACAGGCTTAATAACAATAGGCGAAACCGCGCCGTTGAGCACCATCTTTACCTCGTCTGTATCGGTATTTTTAAGCGCCTCAAGCATATAGCGGTTATTAAATCCGATTTCCACGCTCTCGCCGATAATCGGAACGTTAATAACATCATTTGCCCTGCCCACAGCGGAAGCGCATGACATTCTTATCTCATTTTCATTAAACTTGCACCTGACGGGACTCTGTATTCTCTCACTGTTTAACAGCGACATTCTCTCAACAGAATCAATCATCATCCGTGTGTTGATAACAAGCTCGGTCTTTTCGCCAGTGGGAATAGTCGACTTGTAATCCAAAAATGTACCTTCAATAAGACGTGAAATAACCTTATAACTGTTAATCTTAAAAGTAATATGTCTTTGACCGACAATAATCTCGACATTCTCTTCATCGTCGGTAATCAGCTTCAGAACCTCAAGCTGGGTTTTTCCGGGAACAACAAAAGATGTATTGCTCTCACTGTCAACATTTTCACTTCTGATTGCCATTCTGAAACCGTCGATAGCGACAATTCTCAGAACACCTTCAGAAATTTCAAAAAGAGAACCCGTATAAATAGGCTTTGAATTATTATCGCTTACCGCGTAAACGGTCTGACGGATCATATCTCGCAATACCTTCGCGTTCACGGTAATTCCGTCGGTCTGCTGGAAGGTCGGCAAATCGGGATATTCAACCGATGACATGCCTACAATCTGATAATCAACCTTGCCGCAGGTAATATAAGTAACCATTCTGTCATCGGTTTCAATCATAACAATTTCTTCGGGCAGACGGCGTACAATATCAAGAAACAGTCTGGCGCTGAGAACAATCTCGCCTTCCTGCTTAATTGTCGCCTCAACATCGGTTGTAATACCAATTTCCAAATTATAGCCCGAAATATTCAAACTGTTATTATATGCTTTAATCAATACACCCTCAAGCGCAGGGATTGATGCCTTTGACGATACGGCTCTCGACACGTTGGAAACTGCCGAAACCAAATCCGTTCTTAAACATGAAAATTTCACGTCAGTAAACCTCTCTTATCTTTATATTTATTATTTTACTAGTAATAGTAGGGAATGTGGAAACCAACTAAACCCATAATTTTCCGCGTCTTTATCGGCATTTTCGTTCAACACCCGAATTAGGATACCGCATGAATAAACGTGGACACCATTTTTAACCTTTTAACAATAAGTTTGACATCTTTTATAATCATTCAATATTTATCTTACTTTTAATAATCAATCCTATGTTGATACCTGTGAATACATACGTGACGCCCGCTGCCACGGGAGGGCAGTAGCGAATCAGACGTTTAAGATTGACCAAACATGGCGACCCGCAATTTAAGTTGCGACGTTGTAGAAACGCTTTTCGGGCGCACACATGGGTACTCCCCTACGGATAAAACAAAAAGTTTTGATGCGCCGTTATAACGACTTTTCCTTCAAACCGACTTCTAAATAGGCGCGCTTCGAGTAATGTAATTACCGGTCGCGGATGTTTTTGATAATATCGTCGATAAGTTCCTTTATTTTACGGTCGTTTTCGATTTGCTTCTGGATTTTCTGAATTGAATATATAATTGTGGAATAATGCCTTCCGCCGAACTCATCGCCGATATTGACCATAGAAAGAGCGGTAATTTCTCTTGTAATGTAGATTGCGATGTGACGGGCGTTGCTGATATTGGCGCTCTTGTTTTTCTGAGAGCGGATTTCGTCGGCGGAAACGCCGAAAGTGCGGGCAACCTCATCAATAACACGCTCAACTGTCACCTCGGGCGGAACATCGTTATTGAGAATATCAGCAATGACTTCCTGAGCCGATGAAATAGTAATCTTTTCGTGATTCAGCAGATACTTTGCCTTGAGCTTTTTGACGGTTCCCTCAAGCTGACGAATATTTGATTTAAGCTTGGAAGCTATAAATTCACAGACCTCGTTGGAAAGCTCAACGTCAAGCAGTTCAGCCTTGCGCTTGATAATAGCAATTCTTGTTTCAATATCCGGGGGTTGAATATCCGCAATAAGATCCTGCTCAAAGCGCGAGCGCAGACGGTCGGCAAGAGTCTTTATCTCCTTGGGAGGACGGTCAGATGTCAGAACGATCTGTTTGTGAGCGTCATAAAGAGCGTTAAATGTATGAAAGAATTCCTCCTGCATACCTTCTTTTCCGCCTAAGAACTGAACATCGTCCACAAGAAGAACATCGACCTGACGGTACTTCTGACGAAACTCAATCATAGTTTTCATTTTAAGCGACTCAACAAGCTCATTGATAAAGTCGTCGATTTTTATGTAGCAGATATTTTTGTCGGGATAATTTTTTTTGATTTCGTTTTGAATTGCAAAAAGAAGGTGAGTTTTACCGAGTCCGGAGTTACCGTACAAAAACAGAGGATTATAGGCGTTTGACGGATTTGTAGCCACAGCCATACAGGCCGCGTGCGCAAAGTTATTTGACGAGCCTACAATAAAGGTGTCAAATGTGTATTCGTAATTATTTCCGATATCTTCAACCTTTTTATCAGCTTGATCATTTTCACCGATTTCATCCGGAGTTTTAAGTTCAATCTTAAATTTGTTATCAAAAATTGCCTCAAACGCCTCATTAAGCAGCGGAATATAGCAGCGGGTGATGGTCTGGCGGTGAAAATCATTTGGAACAAGAAGATACGCGGTATTATCTTCAAAACTGAGTTCCAGCGGTTTTATACGAACAATCCAGGTGTTGTACGCGACGTCAGTGATTTTTGATTTGCAATAAGAGCAGATAAGCTCCCAAGCGTCGCCGAATGAATTCATAGTTCTACTTCCTCTCATACGTTAATTTATATCCATTATTTCCTCATTTTCAGTGTTATGTGAGTATTGCTGATTTAAGATAAAAACAAAGATTTTCAGATAGAATAATCATATAAAAAAAACCGAATATTTGTATATTTTTATAAAGGTCGCAAATGTACCCACATTAACATCATACACTTCACTATTATAGCAAATTTATCCTGAAAAATCAAGTAAATTTACACTTTTAAAGCCGTTTTCAGTCTGCGTTGTAAATAGATGTGAACCATTTTGTGTAAAAAATAAAGCAATGATATGGTAGAATGTTTTTGCCCGCCTTTGGAGTGGAGCGTAGCGGAACG
>OMYD01000090.1 GCA_900315195.1 uncultured Eubacteriales bacterium
GGAAGATTCTCCGTGCCTGCGCGTTTGCCGCGCTCCTGTGCGCCGCCCTCGATCAGGTTTTGCAGAACGATCCCCTTGCGCGCGTACAGAAAGCCCACACCCTTGGGACCGTGGAATTTATGCGCCGAGGCGGAGAGCATGTCGATGTTCTGCGCCTGAACGTCAATAGGGAGATGTCCTACCGCCTGTACCGCGTCGGTGTGAAACAGAACGCCGTGCTTATGACAAATTTCTCCGATTTCCGCGATCGGCTGAATGGTGCCGATCTCGTTGTTGGCGGTCATTATAGTGATGAGGCATGTGTCCTCGCGGATCGCGGCTTCCAACTCATCCAAGCGGACGACTCCGTTTTCGTGAACGGGCAGCAGCGTGATTTCAAACCCGTTCTTTTTGAGCTTTTGCAGCGTGTGCAGGATCGCGTGGTGTTCAAAAGCGCTCGAGATAATATGTGTTTTACCCTGCTTTTTGCCGTTTAGCGCGGCGGTAAGAAGCGCCTGATTGTCCGCCTCGCTTCCTCCCGAAGTAAAGATGATCTCCCTTGGGTTTGCGTTGATGACGGCGGCGATTTCCTCGCGCGCTTCCTCTAACTTTTCCTTTGCCTTCTGACCGATCGTGTACAGGCTCGACGGATTACCCCACCAATTCCGCATACCCTCTGTCATCGCCTCAATAGCCGCCTCGCTCATTTTAGTGGTGGCGGCGTTGTCCGCGTATATTTGCATGATGTCAACTCCTTGGTTGTGATAACTACGGATTCTATTATAACCATCATTACAAAGAAATGATGGTTATAATCAGCCATCGCTCTTGCCGCAAAGCGGCAAATCGAGCGGGCAATATAAATATTATAATCATATTCGCCTACCGTGTCAATAGGTAAATAACAAAAACTTGATTTTTCCATTAATCCTATGTTATAATAGGGCGAAATGTGCCGGTGGGCACTTTATGCGTCTTTGGAACACTTTTTATTATTGCGAACCTTCATCAACGGCGCACCGAAAAGTTTGATTATTTGATTACTTGTGGAGGAGTGAAAACCTATGATTTCATCTAAAGGACGTTACGCGCTGAGGGTGATGATCGACCTCGCGCGGCAGAACAGCGACGGCTATGTGCCGCTGAAGGAGATCGCCGAGCGGCAGGGCATCT
The DNA here is from genome assembly GCA_900315195.1 of uncultured Eubacteriales bacterium. Lineage (GTDB taxonomy): Bacteria > Bacillota > Clostridia > Oscillospirales > Acutalibacteraceae > Ruminococcoides. The sequence goes on from OMYD01000090.1 coordinate 1,153, forward strand.
CCAAAAAGTATCTGGAGATCATCGCCAAGGAGCTTGTCAGCGCGAAGCTTCTCAAAGGAGTAAGCGGCAAGGGCGGCGGATACAAGCTGAGCCGCAAGCCTGAGGAATATCCTGTCGGCGAGATTTTAGATGTGATGGAAAACTCGATGGCGGTCGTGTCCTGCCTTGAAAACGGCGCGGAGGTGTGCCCCAGAGCCGCCGAGTGCGATACCCTTCCGATGTGGTCGGAGCTGAATAATCTTATCCATGATTTCCTCTATTCAAAAAAGTTATCGGATCTTCTGTAACATGGAACCGGAAACAACAAAGCCCTCTTTCTCGTTTTGCTGTGAGAAAGAGGGCTGTCATTTTCATTCTGTGATTATCAGTCTGCAAAAAGGGGCGTCGAGAGATAACGGTCGCCTGTGTCGGGGAGGATGACGACAATGGTCTTGCCCTTGTTTTCCGGACGCTTGGCAAGCTCGATCGCCGCGAATGTCGCTGCGCCAGAGGAAATGCCTACCAATACGCCTTCGCTTCTGCCAATCAGCTTGCCGGTCGCAAAGGCGTCCTCGTTGGAAACGGGAATGATCTCGTCGTAAATATCGGTGTTGAGCACGTCGGGAACGAAGCCTGCGCCGATACCCTGAATTTTATGTGCGCCTGCGACGCCCTTGGAAAGAACGGGAGATGTCTCCGGCTCAACAGCGACAACCTTTACATCGGGCTTCTGTGATTTCAGATATTCGCCCGTGCCGGTCACGGTACCGCCGGTGCCGACGCCCGCTACAAGGAAATCCACCTCGCCGTCGGTGTCCTCCCAAATTTCGGGACCTGTCGTCGCCCTGTGAACGGCGGGGTTCGCGGGATTGACGAACTGACCGGGAATAAAGCTGTTCTCGATTTCCTTAGAAAGCTCCTCAGCTTTGGCGATAGCGCCCTTCATACCCTTGGTGCCGTCGGTGAGTACAAGCTCTGCGCCGTATGCCTTCATCAACTGGCGGCGCTCAACGCTCATCGTCTCGGGCATAGTGATGATCAGTCTGTAACCCTTTGCTGCGGCGACGGAAGCGAGTCCGATTCCTGTGTTGCCCGATGTCGGTTCGATCAAAACGCTGCCGGGTTTGATAAGACCCTTGCTTTCCGCGTCCTCGATCATCGCCTTTGCGATCCTATCCTTGACGCTGCCGGCAGGATTGAAGTATTCGAGTTTTGCGACGATTTTCGCCTGCAAGCCGAGTTCCTTCTCGATGTGCGTCAATTCAAGCAAAGGGGTTTTGCCAATCAATTGGTCTGCTGTTTGATAAATCTTACTCATAATGATTGCCTCCTAAAATCATAACCTATAAAAGAAGTATGTTAGTGGAATGGCTATATCATACTCCTCATTTTTGAATTTGTCAATAGAAAATTTGAAAAAAGTCTTGAAAACATATCAACATACTGTTATAATAGGGAAACGGAGGCGATAAAGATGTTGATTTCAACAAAAGGACGTTACGCGCTTCGTGTCCTGATCGATATGGCGGAACACAGCGGAAACGAATATATCAAGCTTAAGGATATTGCCGAGCGGCAGGAGATTTCCGAAAAGTATTTGGAGAGCATTGTCAAGCAGCTTGTCCTGAATAAAATCGTGACCGGCTTACGCGGTAAGGGTGGCGGCTACAAATTAGCAAAAGCACCTGATGAAATCATTGTCGGCGAGGTGCTGCGTTTTATGGAGGGCAGTCTTGCGCCTGTTGCTTGTTTAGAGGACGCGCCCTGTCCGCGTACTGCCGAGTGCCGAACGCTTGAGTTTTGGCGCGGTCTTGATGAAACGATCCGCCGTTACACCGACAGCTTTACCGTTGCGGATCTAACACGCACGGATAATGCGGGCTTTGATTACATAATTTAGGATGATTTGAGATGACGATTCAACAACTGAGATATGTCATTGTTATTTGCGAGGAAGGCTCGCTTAACAAGGCTTCGGAGCAGCTATATATCGCACAGCCGTCTTTGACAAGCGCCGTACAGGAGCTTGAAAAGGAGCTCGGTATCACGATTTTTAACCGCGGCGGCAGAGGCGTCACGCCGACAAACGACGGCTTGGAGTTCATTCGCTATGCGCGCGAGGTGCTGTCGCAGTATGATAATCTGCTTGAAAAATACGGCAAAAACGGAAATCTGAAAAAGAAGTTCGGCATCTCCACCCAGCATTATTCCTTTGCGGTCAAGAGCTTTGTCGAAATGGTAAAGCACTTCGGAACGGACGAGTATGAATTTGCAATACGCGAAACGATGACACGCAACGTAATTGACGACGTTGCGGGTGGCAAAAGCGAAATAGGTATATTATATCTGAACGACTTCAACCGTAAGCCGCTGGAAAAGCTGCTGAAATCAAACAGCCTGACCTTTACTCCGCTGACCGAGTGCAACGCTTATGTATACTTATGGAAGGGTCATCCGCTTGCGGGCAGAGCCTCAATTAAATTTGATGACCTGAAGGAGTATCCGTGTCTTTCATTCGAGCAGGGCGACAAGGGTTCGTTCTATTACGCCGAAGAGATACTAAGCACGAACGAGTATCCCAAAACAATCAAAGCGACCGACAGGGCAACCATGCTCAATCTTATGATCGGACTGAACGGCTATACCCTTTGCTCGGGCGTGATCAGCGAGGAACTGAACGGCTCGGATTATCTTGCCGTGCCGTTTGAACCCGACGATGATACCGCTGTCAGTAATATGGTAATCGGATACATTTCAAAAAAGAATCTGATGCTGAGCAATATCGCGGCGCTTTATGTGAAAGAGCTTGACAATTATCTTAGAGTATATAAGGAAATACATAACTAAGCATCCATTATTTGTGTGTTGAAAATGAAATCCCAAAGCGTTATGATAATACCAGCGTTAACGCCAAATACACTTTGGAGGTATTCATTTGAAACACATATCAAAAATATTCGCTGCCGCAATGGCAGCTTTGACAATCATATCCTGCTCATCAGCGGCTGTCGGCGCGGCAGAGGTGAAGCCCTGTCCTCAGATAAAGGTTATCTGTCAAAATGGAAGCTGCGGCGACATTAATGCGTTTTTAGCTAAGTATTGCGGAAAGAATTGCAATCTGAATCAAATATTGAAAAATGTCGGAGGTTATTGCCCTGGCGGTAATTGTAGTGTAAATAAGCCCTATCTGCCAACCGCAAAGCCCACAGAGCCTGTTGTAAACCCCACAGAGCCCGCTGTTCCGCCGCAAACGGATTCAGCAGAGTTTAATACTGCGTATGAAGCTCAGGTGCTTCGGCTTGTAAACGCCGAAAGAGCGAAATACGGACTTTCTCCGTTTGTAAAGGACAGCGGAGCGACTCAGGTCGCACACCTGCGTGCAAAGGAGATCGTTCAATCATT
>OMYD01000111.1 GCA_900315195.1 uncultured Eubacteriales bacterium
TTTTTCATCGAACGGTTAAGAAAACAATTTTTCCAAATCAATATATTCACACAAAATAGCGGAGTAAGCGTTTTCTTTCCCCGGCACCCATGTGTTTCTCGACACGCGTGTGTTGATACTGCTTTGATTTTCCCAGTTAAAATTGCCTTCGATTGTATGAACCTTTGTAACCTGTCCGTTTGCGTTGGTCTCTACCGATTCTACAAAACCGATGTGCAGCCGTCCGTCGCTGCCGGGATATTTATAGAATGACGTGGTGAACAAATCTCCGGGCTTTGGAATATATCCGCTGCTGTACGCGCTTTTTAACGCGCCTTTAGCTTTCGCCTGCATTGCAATTTCACTCACGTGAATACAGGGCTTAACAGGATCTTTTATTTTTACCTTAGCCGCGAATTGATCGATCATACACCACGCGAATTCAGCGCACCATTCAAAGCTTGCCGTTACGCCGATGCCTGATTTGGAGTTAATATATTTTACATACGAGGTGTTCGAATTACCTATCTGCGATTGTAATTGCTTTATCATGGTGCCGCGAAAAGTGGTTGCCGCGACAGACCACGCGCCGTAAGCGGTGCCCTTGTCCTCTGTCGCGTACATCGCTCTTATCTGATAGGAATAAAATCCGTTTGAAACCGCAGCGGCTTTGTCAACGTAAGATGTTCCCGTGGTATAAATATACTCATAACCCGAAACGCCTTTTTTCGTTTTTACAATTTGGTATTTATTCGCGCCCGGGACCTTGTTCCAGCTCAGCACCGGATTGCTGTTCGGCATTGATAAATTTAAGTTGGCAGGGCCGATAAACGTCAGACTTTTCGGCTTTGAAAACGGCCCGTAGGCTCCGCTGCCAATCGCGCGAACCTGAACGTAATACAAAACGCCGGATTTTACGGTAAACATCGGGTAATAGTTATTTGCAGTAGTTGCCGACTGCCACTTTGACGCGGAAGCCGCCTTTATATATACCGCGTATTTTACAGCTCCTGCAACCCTGCTCCACTCAACACGCATTCCGTTTGATTTGTTAGAAAGCGACACCGACGGCTGAACAAGCCTGAGAATAGTACCAACCGCCGACCATTCGCCGTATGCCGTTCCGCTGTTTTCCGTTTCGTATACCGCTCTTACCTGATAGTAATACGCCGTGTTTCCGTAAACATCGCGGTCAAAAAAAGCTGTGCCGGTTGAATAGTAATAGATGTATGAGGACGCGCCGTTTTTCTTTTTTGCTATCTGATATTTATTTGCGCCGTCAACGCTTTTCCAGCTCAGGTTAACTCCGTCAGAAACATTTGACCGCGATACGGCAGGACGTCCTAAAAATGTTATTGCCTTTACCTTTGAATATTTTCCGCTGACCTTTCCGTTAACCGGGCGAACCTGAACATAATACAGCTTGCCCGATTTAGCGTTGAGTATCGGGTAAAACGTATTCGTTGTTGAAGCCGTTGTCCATTTTGTATCGTCTGACGACCTGTAGTATACAGCGTACCTTGCGGCTCCGTTTACAGCGTTCCACTGCGCGCGGATTCCGTTTGACTTGTTCGCAAGCGACGCGTTTGTCTGCGCCAATGTGACTACCGAACTAACCGGCGACCACGCTCCGTAAGCCGTTCCGTTGTCCGCCGTGGCGTACACAGCTCTTACCTGATAATAATATGTATTTGCCTTTACAACGTTTTTGTCCGTAAATGTATTCGAGGTCGTTGTGAAGTAAGTAAAAGCTTTATCTCCGCTTTTCTTTTTTGCTCTGCGCGCTTTCACTTCGACAAAGATCAGTGCCTCGCCTTCCCTGCCGATAATATCGATCTCAGCCTCCCTGGACCTGAAGTTTCTCTCAAGAATCCTGACGCCGCGCTCTTGCAGATAGGCGGCGGCCACATCTTCCATCTCATTTCCTGTTTTTCTCAAGTTTTCTTCAGGCACTTCCAGTGCACCTCCCGTCGTTTCCGCTGCTCCGTGTCCGTTTCCGGCCTTCTGCCTCTGCGCTGACTTAGCCGGATCTGCCGTCAGTGCGCCGCCCTCTTTAATTCTGCACAATCCTGGTGATGAAAGACCTCCTGTGTATAGGACAGGGCCCGAATTTACGAATAGCATCCATATGCTCCCTGGTCCCGTATCCTTTATGCTTCGCGAAACCGTACTCAGGATACTTCTCGTCCATCTCCTCCATGATCCTGTCCCTGGTCACCTTGGCCAGGATAGAAGCCGCTGCGATGGAGATACATTTGGCGTCGCCCTTGATCACAGGCACCTGAGGAATCTGTACGTCCGGAATTGTCACCGCATCGTTGACAAGCACTGTGGGCTGCACTTTCAACC
>OMYD01000095.1 GCA_900315195.1 uncultured Eubacteriales bacterium
ACTTTACGAGCATCCCGAGGTTGACTTCGGCGACATGGCGATGCGCTTTATCGACATCCGCAAGCGCGTTTACACCTTCCCCAAGATGGGCGAAAAGGCTTACTTCATTGCTATTCCCACATCCTCGGGCACAGGCTCCGAGGTTACACCCTTCGCGGTCATCACCGACCAGGAAACAGGCATCAAATATCCGCTGGCTGACTACGAGCTTATGCCGAACATGGCTATCGTTGACGCCGACTTTATGATGAGCGGCCCCAAGGGACTCACCTCCGCTTCGGGTATCGACGCCGTTTCCCATGCGCTTGAGGCTTACGCCTCGGTTATGGCTACCGACTTCACCGACGGCCTTGCGCTTAAAGCGCTTAAAGTTATCTTTGAGTATCTGCCCGCGTGCTATGACAACGGTCAGAACGAGCCCGTTGCCCGCGAAAAGGTCGCTCACGCGGCTACTATGGCGGGTATGGCGTTCGCGAACGCCTTCCTCGGCGTGTGCCACTCAATGGCTCACAAGTTGGGCGCGTTCCACCACATCGCCCACGGTATTGCCAACGCCCTTATGCTTGAGCAGGTTATCCGCTTCAACTCAAGCGAGGCTCCCGCAAAGATGGGCACCTTCCCCCAGTACGACCATCCCAAGACGCTCGCCCGCTATGCCGAAATAGCTCGGTTTTTGGGCTTCGGCGGCAAGGATGATAAAGAGAGCGTCGAGAACCTTATCGACGGCATCAACGCCCTTAAAAAGAGAATCGGCATTAAGGATACAATCGCCGACTACGGCGTAAGCGAGGAGGACTTCCTGAGCACCCTCGACGAGATGACCGAGCAGGCGTTTGACGACCAGTGCACCGGCGCAAATCCGCGCTATCCGCTCATGAGCGAAATCAAGCAGATGTATCTTAACGCTTACTACGGCAAAAGCAACGAAGCGGTATAATATTATCAAATAAAACAATTCGCCCCGCGTCCTGTGGACGCGGGGCGTTGTGCTGTTATAAAAGATTTATTTGCCAACGGATACAGTGTATACGTCGAAATCTCCCTTGGAGGTCTGACCGTTTACTGAGTTAAAGGCGTAAATATAACTGATACCGTCATGAGAGTCGGTAACCGCGCCGAATGATCCGTAGTTGTCAGTCAGAGCCTGACCTGTACGAAGATCAACAACCTTATAAACACTGCCTTCTTCAACCTTTACGATCCAGTCAACGTCATAAAGGCTGTTGCCCTGAATTGAATATGTTTTTTTGCTGAAATCATAGTAGAAATAGTTATAGCTTTCATCCTTTTTCTGGGGGCAGAAGCCACTGGTGTAGTATTCTTTGCCCTCGGGCTGTTCAAAAATAATGTTGCCCTGCTTATCAAAAATAACCGCTTTTTCGTTGTTGCTGGCGATATAGGTATCCTTATTGACTTCATCCATTTTAAGAGAGCTTACATCAAAGGAAATATTTACGGCAGTACCGTCAATCTTGTAGACCTTTTTGCCGAGGCGGTAAAAATCAGGGTACACATTTGAGAAATAATCATCTGTTTTATCGGTAATAACCTCGCCGCTGCTGTTTACAAGGAACTTTTTGTAATCGCTGTCTTTGCCGATGTAATAGCAGTTGTCAAAGTCGTCAATGTTGAAGCTGCTGCTGTCGAAGCTGAATACCTTTGCGTCCTCTGAATTATAAACCGCGCTTTTGCCGTTGATTTCCAGTACATAGTCGCCGTTTGAAAGAATCTTTCTTCCGTCGGTAATTTCGGCGCCCGTATCGTCAATGGTAATCCTTCTGCCGTCTTCATTTTTATAAGAGATGAATTTTCCCGCCGCGGAAAGATAGGTTTTGTATTCATCATAGACTTTTCCGCCGACGTTTTTAACAGTTGCCTTTGCTTTTAAATCAAAAACTTCCCATTTGCCGCTGTAGCTTTTCTCCGAGGAGTTGCCGCTGTCGTCATATGTTTTAATGGTGGCTACGATTTTTGTAGTGTCGGTTGTTTCACCGTCAAATGTAGCAACAAAGGCGTATCTGTCGTTGAGCACCTTTATGCAGCCGTATTTTGTAGGAATAGCTTCCTCGGCATTCTTGGAAATAAGGCCGTGTGTGTTGAGCTTATCATTGTCGGACGCCAGCGTGGCGACATCTACATACTTTTCAGCGCGGTAATCTCCGCTGGCCTGTTGAGCTGTAGCGAACTTTGCGCCGGTGTCGTTTTTACCGTCTAAGGACAGCACGCCGTATTTGCCGTCACCGCTGCGATAAATAATACCGCCTGCGGTAAATTCCGCCTTGTCGGTAGAAATCTTTGCTCTGCCGATTTTGGTAGCTGTAAGTCCTTTAAACTCGCCGCCCTGTGCGTCGTCAGCCTTTGGGGCATCATCCGCCTTGCTTTCAGCAGCCTTTGAGCTTTCATCTGCCTTGCTTTCAACCGCCGAAGAATCCGTTTTGCTCGCGTCTCCGCCTGAACAGCCCGCCATCGCGCCGGAAACAACAAAAGCCGCCGCGAACAACGCGCATAATAACCTTTTTTTCATGTAAAACTCTCCTTTTTGCTTTGCAGGCGTGTTTTTCAGCCTATACAAATTAATCATACAAATTATACATTATTTGCTTATGGTTGTCAACACTTTACATTTATTATCTCTTATTCCCGAATATTTTATTGATTTTTTAATCACAAATACAAGCAAAAAAGTTGCACAAAGTTTTTTTAAGTTTTTATGCAATATTCCTACTATACGAAATTTTAAAAATATTGTATAATAGCTATAACAGCGTAACAGAATGATACGCGCTCAAATAATCCGAAAGGAGCTTCGTAATGAAACTCGATAATGTAATAGCTGAAAGAAAGCATAAAAAAATATACCGCAACGGCGAGCTGTGCGCCAAGGTCTTTGACGAATCGTTCCCGAAGTCGGATATTCTCAACGAGGCGCTTAACCAGGCGCGCGTTGAGGAAACAGGCCTCAATATTCCTAAGATCGAGGAGGTCACCAAAATCGACGGCAAATGGGCGATTATCTCCGACTACATCGAGGGCAAAACCTTAAAGCAGCTTATGGACGAAAATCCCGACAAAATCGACGAGTATATGAACCTCTTTGTCGACATTCAGCTTAAAATCCTCAGCAAAAAATGTCCGCTTTTAAAGCGCCTCAAGGATAAAATGCAGGACAAAATCAGCCAGGCGGATCTCGACGCCACAACGCGCTATGAGCTGCATACCCGCCTTGCCAGCATGAAAACCCACAACAAGGTCTGCCACGGCGACTTCAACCCCTCAAACGTTATCATCACTCCCGACGGCACTCCCTATATAATCGACTGGTCTCACGCTACCCAGGGCAACGGCGCCGCCGACGCCGCCAGAACGTACCTGCTGTTTGTGCTTAACGGTCAGAAGGATTTGGCGGAGAAGTATCTTAAACTTTACTGCTTTAAGAGCGACACCGCCCGCCAGTACATCAACAACTGGATGCCTATAGTAGCCGCCTCGCAGTCCGTTAAGGGCAACCCCGAGGAGCGCGACCTGCTGCTCAGCTGGGCAAACGTATTTGATTATCAGTAACACTAATACCTAATAAAAACGCCGCTCCGTTTGGGGCGGCATTTTTCGTAGTATTAAAAGAAAAAATAAACGGAGTAGTCGGCGGCAATTGTCAGCCTTGGCTGACGGCTCTTTATATATATCTACGTCTTCATCTTTATATTTATATTTATCGCTATGGGCGACATCGGCGGCAGAACCTTTATTCTCAGGCTGTCAAAAATCAGCTTGCTCTCGTACTCAAAGCCCTGCACACTGCCCGTAAGATACACAGGGACGCCGCGCTCTTTAGCGTTTTCGCAGAAGTCCCTGAGCTCGTCGTGCGCTGTAGGAAGCGTGCCCGAGTGCCAGCCCTCCAGCAGAACCGCCTTGGTATCGCCGGGGATTTCGGGGTATGTCATGCCTACATACGGGCGCAGAAAAATAACCCGTCCGCTCAGCTCGCGTCCGCTCAGGTCTTCCCTTTCCCTTTCGCGGTAAACGGGATTCTTTACAAACCCGCCGCCCTTGACCGTGCCGTAAACGTTATCAAACAGGCTGAATATCCTGTCGTCAAACGGCTGATGAGGCAAGACCTCGGCTCCGCGGTGGATCGCCGCGCCCTCTTCCCCGCGGTTCAGATACGAAACAAACACGCCTCTGCCCTCTTTTGAGCGGATAAACGACACCGCGGCGGCAAAGTTGCGGAGTCCGTTGGCGCGGCTGTCCGAGAGCGGATAGTTTGACGACACAAGCACCACGGGAATTTCAGTCAAGCCGAGAGTCAAGTCAAGATAAGCGGCTGAGTATTGAAGCGTGTCGGTCCCGTGGGTGACGATGATTCCGTCGTAACCCCTGCCGAGGTTCTCTTCAACACATGAGCGGAGCATATTCAGGTGTTGGGCGCTCAGGTTTTCGCTTAAAATAGTATAAGGAGCGACGGTATCAAAATCCGCCGCTCCGTATTTTTCTTTATATAGCTTCAGCAGCAAAAAGGCGTTTTCAGCCTTTGGGGAAATCGCGCCCCCACATAAGCTGCTGCCGATTGTTCCGCCCGTAAAAACGGTCAGGATCCGCATGAATCAATCAACTCCGATATCGTTCATAACCATGCCCGTAATCATCTTGGGATAGAAGTATGTGGACTTCTGGGGCATTTTCTCGCCCGCGGCGGCAACGTCGCGAATCTCGGTTACGCGTGTGGGATTAAGGATAAACGAGCACTGGAACTCGCCCTTGTCAACCGCCATAATAGCTTCCTCAAAGAACTTGGTGTAGGTCAGGTTGATCTGGTTAGCCATGTTCTCCTTGTCGATGCCCATTGTCTTTTCAAGCACAAGGCTGTGAAGCACGCTGACATCGAGCTGACGCGAGGCGGGGCTGAGCTCGGGCAGAACGCTGTCCATGACAGAGATATCCTTTAAGGTGAGCAGGTACCACTCGCCCTTGCCACAGTAGAAGCCAAAGGCTTTTTTGCCTGCTTTATATTGCTTTGAAAGGGTAGAATTCATGTTGCCTACGCTGTCAAAGCGCTCTATATCAAAGTATTCTTTGCAGCTTTCGAGGACAATATTCTTGTCAAAATCCGCCAAATCGCGAACCATGCGGTGGGTCGGGAATACAATAAGCCCGGGGTGCTCCATGTCAACCAGATAAATCATCTGGTAATCCTGAGCGTCGCCCTCCTTTGAAATGCCGTTCTCGCGGCAGTAATTGCGGTAATTGAGGGCGGTTTCGTAGCGGTGGTGGCCGTCGGCGATATAAAGCTTGCGGTCGGCAAAATCATCTACAAGCTTCTTGATAACGGCTTCATCGGTGCATACCCAAAGGCGGTGTGTGATGTTGTCGTCATCGGTAAACTGATACTGAGCGTCTGTTTTTGACTTATCGTCAATAGTTTTGAGCGTGGTGTGCTCGCTGTCCATATAAAGCGCGTAAATCTGGCTGAAATTGCAGTTTGTGGCCTTCATAAGATTAAAGCGGTCGGCCTTCGCTTTTGAGAGGGTGAACTCATGCGGCAGGATAATGCCCTTTGAGAACTCCTCAACCTTTACGCGCGCTATAATGCCCTTGACGCTTCTGCGCTTGCTGTAGGCGTTGAACTCCATTTCATAGATATATATGGCAGGCTTATCCTCGTGGATAAGAACGCCCTTTGAGCGCCACATATCGAGGATCTCGCCGGCGCGGACATAAACGTCGTCGCCCTCTTTAGGAAGCTCAAGGCGGATAACATTGTACTCATTCTGAGCGATAAACGCCTTGCGCTGTTCCTCGCTGATAATATCATACGGCGGGCAGCAAAGGGTTTTTAGCTCGCCGGCTTTTTCGGTATCGAATCTCATACCTTTAAACGGTTTGATTACAGCCATGACTCATACCTCACTTCTAAAAATTTCCTATAACAGTATATCAAACTGTTTTAAAAAGTGCAACTGTTGTTTTGCGCAAAAACACAAAATTTTAGCGTTGACAGGGTAAAAAATTTCTGATATAATAGTTAGGCATGAAAACGCGCCATTAGCTCAGTTGGTCAGAGCCACCGGCTCATAACCGGTTGGTCCGGGGTTCGAGTCCCTGATGGCGCACCAGTGATGGAGGGAGTACCCAAAGGGTACTCCCTCCATCACTTATACCGCTATATAGCGCCATCGGGGACTCGAAGGCGAGCGTGCCGACCAACGGGAGGCAAAAACAGTCCGGTGGACTGTTTTTAGCGAGAGAGCAGATGACGGTTTAGCTGTGAACACACCGCAGCAAGCGTGGCAGGTGTTTTCGGTAAAATAAAACATACTGATGGCGCACCACATCGGTACTATGACAATGATACAAGTTGTCATAGTACCTTTTAATTTTTCTATATGAAAATGGCTGCTGTATAAGCCAAAAACGGACTACGGGGGTGCAATCGCATCTCAGTAGTCCGCTTGTTTCCTAACTTTTTAATTATTTAGGGTGCAAACCCAAAAGAAAATTTGCACCCCTCTGATAAACAATTTA